>JBEKNX010000191.1:0-8638 GCA_049522375.1 Acidimicrobiales bacterium
GTTCCCCGCCGCCAGGGCCGGGCCAAGTTTGTGCATGACCAGCAATGCCGGGTAGTTGAAGGGCGAAATGGCAACAACTACGCCGCACGGCTGGCGGATTGTGAAGCCGATCTTGTCCAGGCCGGTACCCCGGTTGGCGTCGAGCGGGAGCGTGTCGCCGTAGAGGTGCGCTCCTTCGAAAGCTGACAAGCGGATGATGTCGCCGGAGCGCTTCGCCTCACCGGTCGCCTCCGTGATCGTTTTGCCGCACTCGGAGGTGATCGTCCGGGCCAGCTCCAGAGCGCGTTCGTCGGCGAAGTCGGCGGCACGCATCAAGATCCGCATGCGCTCGTGCGCCGGCGTGGCTCGCCAGGTGGCCGCCCCAACCTGAGCCGCGGCCATAGCGGCCTCCACGTCGGCCACGCCGGCCACAGGGACCTGGCCCACCGTGGCCCCGTCGTAGGGTGATATGACGTCCTCCACGAACCCGGACGCCGCTTTCGACCACCTCCCGCCGATCAGCATCTCCACGATCGTCACCCCCTCAGTGCACGACCCCGGCTCGGTGCAAGCAGTCGGCCGCGGTATTTGCAACGTTCTACACCATAGTGGACGTTTGGAACGTTCCACAAACATCATGGCGCTTCGGCACGAACGGTGTCAAGGGCTTAGCTCCCGACGAAATGGAGGGCAATCGCCGCCTTGATGGTCTCCGCGTGTTCCGTATGGGAGACGAGGTCACCAGCGGCGACGCTCGTCGAGGCGCCTGTTAGGTCAGGCGGTCCTCCACCCTCCGCCACAGGTCTCCTCGATGGCCTTGCTGTCGAGCCAGACGATCGGGGCCCCCACCGGAGGTGGCGTAGCACCAGCGTCGCGGAGCTCGCGGTCGTCACGGGCGCAGGAGCTGACGCGTCGCCGCGCCTCAGTTGGTACGTTGGCCGTGGAGGGAGGTTCGCCGTGCCGAGATCTCGCAAAGTGCCGTCCGGGGCCCGCCCTCCAAGAAGCGGGTCACGACCTCACGACCGTCATGCACCCGGTTGGGCCTCGGTAGTGGCTGGCCTGGTGGTAGTGACCGGCGCGCTCATGAGCACGGTCGGCCCGGCAGCCGCAACCGCCTCGACGGCTGGTGACCGTGCCATGGCGAGCCAGATCAACATGCGGCGCACCGACCTCCCAGCTGGCCCTCAGTGGACGAGCTCGCCGAGCACGCCCAACCCGCCCGGATGGGTGGCCACATCTCGCAAGGCGATCGCCTGCATCCAGCACGCCGCCGGCCACGCGCTGGCGGTGAGCCCCGACCCCTTCGGGCTGGGCGCCGGGCCCGTCGGCGACGTGACCGCCGACGTGTCGTCGCCCACCTTCGCTGTCAAGGGCCCGAGCCAGCTGCCCAGCGCCAGCTCAGAGGTCGTGATGACCACCACCGCGATGCAAGCCACCGCCGACCTGCGCGCGCTCGACACCGCCTCGGCGGTCCCCTGCGTGAGGGCCACGTTCCAGGCGATCTTCACCTCCGAGCACGTACCGGCGGGGACCAAGCTCACCATCCAGCCCCTCACGCCGCCGCCTTTGGTCCCCTCGCGGCCGCGGGGCGGCTTCCGCATCTCGCTCTCTGGCCCTTCGTTCGGCGACATCAATAATGAAGCCTTCTTCTACACCGTCGGCCGGGCCGAACTGGCGCTCAGCTTCACCGCCCCGGGCACGTCGTTCCGCTCCGACTGGGCCCTGTCGATCAGCCACAAGGTCGTCGCTCGAGCTGAGACCCTCCTCGGCAGTTGACGACGCGACTGGGCCGCCGGGGCCAGCCGGCTCGGCGCCCGGGCGTCCTCACACTTATCGTGGCGACAAGGGAGGTACGACGGATGAGCGAGGGCGGGCTGGTCGTGGGCGTTACCGAAGCCGCCGAACTGCTCGGCATTTCGCGGGGCCTCGCCTACGAGCTGGCGCGCTCGGGCCAGCTGCCCTCGCTCCGCCTTGGGCGGCGCCTGGTCGTACCGCGGGCTGCTCTCTTGTCGTGGCTGGAGCGAGCCGCTCGGCCCGGGAGCCGGATTGGACGAAAGGAGCCGGGGTGATGACGTCAGAACGCTTTTACCACCTGTCGGAGATGGTCTTTGAAGCCGCCGACTACCTCGCCGGCCACGACCACCGTCAGGCGACAGAGCGGCTTCAGGACACAGGGGAACTTTTGCGGCGTTAGCAGAGCAGGAAGCGGCCCAGGAACGCGACGCGGCCGAGCAGGGCCTGGACGATGTCCGTCAACAACCTGCCGGGGGCCCGCCCTGCCGGACCTGGGCCTGGGGTAACGACAACCATTCTTTGGGCAACCTTGCAGTGGTCGATTGCGTAGAGCGTGCCCAACGCCTGGCATGGTGGCGCCCGGGAACGGCACGAAGCTCGTCCGCGCCGCCAACCGGCCCCGGCCGACCAGGCCCTCGTCCTGCCAGTCCGCTCTCCCCTCGAGGCTCTGGCCTCGTTTTTCGCTAGCCGCCAATTTGCACCTCGCCTCGGTCGCGCCCTACCTCCGCCCAAAGCCGACCGGCCTTATCGGAGTCGACGACAACGGCGGCCCCCACGCCCCGTAATCGGGGCCGGTCAGCGAAGGGCTCCCACGTGATCCTCAACACCGAGGCCGACCCGGCCGACGCCGACCACGCCACCCCGGGAGATGTGCCATGGTCCCTGTGCTCGTCAGGCCCGCCGGGGCGTGGCTCCCAACAAACGCTGATCATCCCCAGACCACTAGTCGCCGCTGAACATCGGGAGTGGCATTACGCTCCCGTTCGCCATGGCTGAGCTGTGGGCACAAAGACCCGTGGCCGTCCAGTTGGCCGCCTCCTCGGCGTTCGGGAAGGGCTGCCGGCCCTCCACAATGCTAGAAACGAACTCGTGCACCAGGTGAGGGTGGCTCCCCCCATGGCCCGAGCCCTGAAGGAACGAAAGGTGCTGGGCTTGCTCGCCATAAACCCCGTGCCGCGTGAACTGGCGCACGGGTTCGGGTAGCAGAGAGGCAAAATCCGGCACCTCGATGCGCTCGGCGGTCTCCCCAGTGAACACGACGGGCCGGTCCGCGGCCAGGCGGTTCCACTCGAAACTCCTCTTTGAGCCGTAGACGTCAAAGCTCTCGATGTACTCCCGAGCCGTTTCGTACAACGATCGGCTCACCTCACAGGTCAAGTCCGAGCCCTCGAGCCTTATCAAGGCCGTCTCCACCGCAAATGGCGAGCCGTACTGTGACACCAGGTCATCTGGGAGGTGCCCAGATCCAAGGCAGTAGACCGACGCCGCCTTCCGCCCCGCCAAGGCCAAACACGGCCCGATGCAGTGGGTGGCGTAGTGCATTGGCGGTAGCCCTCTCCAGTAGCCCGGCCACGCCGACATGTCCTGGTGGTGGCTGCCCCGGAGGAACTGGATCCGACCGAGCTCACCCCGGTCGCGAAGTTGGCGCAGGTAAAGGAACTCTCGCGCATAGACGCTGGTCTCCATCATCATGTAGTTGCGCTTGGACCGCCTGGCTGCCCCCACGATCTGGTGCAGCTCATCGACCGAGGTAGCCGCCGGAACGGTGCACGCCACGTGTTTACCCGCGTTGAGGGCGGCGATCGTCTGGTCCGCGTGCAACGGGATGGGCGAGTTGATATGGACCGCGTCAACTCTGTCATCGGCGAGGAGGGCGGAGAGCTCGGTGTACCGCTTGTCGATGCCGAACTGGTCACCGATCGCGTCCAAGCTCGTCTGTGTCCGCTGACAAATGGCGTACATGTTGGTGTTCGGGTGGTGCTGGTAGATCGGGATAAACTCCGCACCAAACCCCAAACCAACGATCGCGACGTTCAGTCTGCCGTCCCTGTCTGGCACTTTAGGCTCCTAGGTGCTCGCGGATGAAGTTACGACTGATCTTGGCACATTCCAATGGGCTGCGACCCAATCTCCAGCCGTCATTGCCATTTTGCTCGACGGTCAGCCAACCGTAGTACCCTTGCGAGCTCATCAAGTTGAAGATGCCCGGGCAGTCGGTATAACCCTCACCCAGCTGGGTGTTCAGGTCCGAGGTCTCGTTCCAGTCCTTAAGCTCTAGGTAATGGACCTGGCTCCAATATTTCTCCAGGAAGCTAAGGGCTCTTCGCTCCGGCGGGAGCTCGACGGAGTCCTTGGTGGCGTGACCCACGTCCAACATCAAGTCCACAACGGAGAAGTCCAGCTCCGCAATGAGGTCCTCCATGTCCTTGTACTCTCTGGCCAAAGCAACGGCCTAGCGCGAAAATCAGACCGGGTGGCGCGCCGAGCTGGAAGCGGTGGGCTGACCTCACTGAGGACCTCTCTCCTTCCCGACCACTGGGGGGGGACGCTGGCCCTTTCCCCGTTCCCAGGCACATCCGAATCAGCGCCCAATGCGGGTCAGCCGGACAACCTTCGGATCACTGAACAGGTCCTCGTCGTCAGTCGCTCGAGTCGATAGTGTCAGGACAACGGCATCATCGTCGCCGACCTGGAACCAATGTTTGGTCCCGGGAGGGATCGTGAACTGCTCACCGGGAGACATCACGTGCTCACGGCGCGCGCTGTAATACTCCTCCTTCCCCTCGGGGACGACGCCATGGCGCACTCCGCCCTCCCCCGGCACATACAACATCAGCTGCTCGAAGACGACCCGCAGCGTCTCCTCCTTGCCCGGCATGACCCGACGTCGAGGCATGCCAATGTTCCGGTTCAGTCTGGCCCGGGAATAGCGCGATCACCCGCGCGCTCACGCGGGGCGTGTCAAACCACTTTACTATTTGAGCACCTTCGATGCGGAGGTGACCCAGCCCGAAGTCAGCAGTGTCCATGTCCCGTTCTTCTTCAAGGCTGTGCTGCTGTGCGTCTCCCGAGTGGAGACAATGATCAGCGACTCCGGAAGGAACATCCCTCCGGGCTAGCGCCCCCAAACCAAGGTCTGGTTCGCCAGTCGGAGAATGTCCTTCGGCCAGGTGACGGGCCAGTGCGATGACCTCCTGCTCTTTCGGGTCTGGTGCCAACTCCTTGCCCTCGGCTCGAGCGACGGGTACTGCAGGGGCGGCGTCAAAGTGCCTGTCCTGGTCGCGAGCAGCCGTTCACCAGTCGGGCGCCAAAGCCGCTGCCTAGGAGGCCGCGCAGGCCCGGAGGACGGCTAGACTACCGAGTTTGTCGGCGAGTAGCCTTCGGCCGGGAGATCGACATGCTGGCGTGATGAGCGCCCGGTCCCTGGGCCTGCGTGAGCAGGTGGGCGAGACCTTCCGTCTGTGCCATGTGGTTTTGGCCGGGCGGCGGTCGCACCCTCGCCCGGCGGAAAGGACCGAGCGTGTGGAACCCCCATATCGCCCTCATCTGCTTCCCAGTGATCTTCCTAGCCGAGCTACCTGACAAGACGATGTTCGCCAGCTTGGTCATGGCCACCAAAGGCCGCCCTTTCCAGGTATGGCTGGGCGCGGCCGGAGCGTTCGTGGTGCACGTTGCCATCGCCACCACTGTTGGCGTCGCCCTCTTCGCCGTCCTCCCTCACCGGGCCGTCGACGCCGTCGTCGCCGGCATGTTCGTGTTCGGTGCCGCTTATGCTTGGTGGGAGGCGACCAAAGCAGAAGACGAAAAACCCCTGCGCGCGGTGTCCAAGCACGGTGCGGTGCTCACAGCCTTCATAGTCATCTTCTTCGCTGAGTGGGGCGACCTCACTCAGATCGTCACGACCAACCTCGCCGCGAAATACCACTCGCCGCTGTCGGTGGGAGTCGGGTCCTTGCTCGCGCTTTGGAGCGTCGCCGCGATCGCGGTGGTCAGCGGGCAGACCCTGTTGCGCTTTGTGAACGTGTCCACCGTACGCAAGGTCACGGCCGTCGTCCTTCTCGGTATCGCTGTCTACACCGCCTATTTGGCGGCACGTTGAGACTTGCTCGTCCTCGCACCTGCTGACCTGGGGTGGCCGGGCACGCTCCGCTTCGGTAGTATCCGGCACACCTGCACCGATGACCACCGCTCACCGGTCTTCGGCCGGTGACCACCCTCTTCGAGGCGAGCGGCGACCTGGCGGCTGCTTAGACCTTCGGCAGCCAGGCGGCGGGCCAGAGCAATCACCTCCTGCTCTCGGGCGTCATGGACTAGTTCCTTGCCCTCGGCACGCCAGCCAAACGGGTCACTTCGGGCGAGTCGCTGGCTCCTCGACGCCACCTCAGGGAAGGGGTGAAGCCACTGCCAACGAAGTAACGGGACCGAGCGCACCGCGGGCGAGGCAATTACTGGCCGCCCGCGGGGAGGTCTCGTGGCCACACGCGGGGAACTCCCGTGGCCGCCAGTTGGGAAATCTCGATGGCCATTGACAGCCACACCGGGGCAAAACCACGGGCTGCCGTTTTCCCCAGGATCCAGCACCGGGGCCGTCCTGCTCAATATGATGGCGGCTAATGCTGAGGCTCAGATGGCGCAGGTCGTCGGGGCTGGTGGTGGCGGCCGCTGCTGTGGCGCTCGTCAACTCTCTGGTCCCCTCCGCCCAGGCACTTGCACCCAGACGGCTTGTCCTTCCCGCCCTCCCCGGCCAGAAGGCGTACGCCTGCGTCGGTGCCCCGTTCCAACTCTTCGACAACTCGAACACCGGAGGGGTGAGCAACGGCGGCACTCCGCCGGGGTTCTCCACCAAGGGGCGCTCCTATTGCCTGTCCTCCCTGACCACGTACCATTGGAACAACGGGCAAGGAGCCCCCCCGGGGACAATTGGCCTGAGAACAGTTGCCCGGTCCGCTGCCAATGTGGCCGCCATCGGGCCTTTCCCGGCTGCCGGGAGCAGTGGCCAAGGGGGCAGGCCCAACGTCAACTGGTCGGCCAGTGTGACGACGCCGGTGGTCATCCAGGGCAGTTACTCCTGCACCGACTCTGACCCCGCGACGTGGTCCCAAGACCAGGCCAGTGGCGGTCATGGGTTCTGCACGGTGATGGCCAGGACTGCGGTACTCGTGGCCGCCCCCCGCCCGGCTAAGCCGGTTTACACCTGTTCGGGCTCACAGGTCACACTGTTCAACAACACCAACACGGGCGGCGTACTGAACGGGGGCAAGCGCCAGGCGTGGAGCACCTACAGCCAAAAGCAGGGGGTCACCGCCTACTGCCTCAACTCGGTCGAGACCTACCACTGGGACAACGGCAAAGGAGCAGGACCGGGCAAACTCGGGCTGGGGCCGCTCGACTTCGCCGCCCTGTTGCACCCCGTCCCGTACCGTCGGGCCAGCGGGAGCACAGGCCAGGCCGGGGCCAAGGACGTCAACTGGTACGTCGATTACCCGACGAGCCCCAAACCGGTCATCATCAGTGGCACCTACGACTGCGAGGACTCCAACTCCGCTACGTGGTCGTCAAACCCGTTGTCCAAGGGTTACGGCTTCTGCACGGTAACGGGTACGCCGGCATATATAAGCAGTTGGGCAGTCCCCGGCGGGGCCAGCCTCCCGGTGACCCCGCCCAAGCCCAGCACTACTGTCCTAACGACGCGAAGCGTGAAGTGCTTCACTGGCACGCTGTCGAGCATGCTCCTGTACCCCATCCACCTGGCGCCTTCCAGCCCGGGGATGGTGCTGCTCCAGTGCGGTGTCAGCGTTCAGAACGGGTTCCGTGGCCGTTTGACGCCGTCGGGTGTCTTCGCCATCGAGTTCGGTTGTACGGCGTTTTGGACCTACCCACCGCAGTCGCCCGGCGTGGTCCCCTACCTCCAGTACACCGGCCCGCCCAACAGCGCCTGCGTTACGGCAAAAGACCCTCTCCCCTGGAGCGTCCATGGGCCATGGCGCATCGACTACCAGACAACCGATACCCGGACCGGAGCGGGATTGAGGCCAGGCGGGTACGCCGTGTACGTCGAATCTGGCTCGGGTGACTCTTCGGCCGAGAACAACCTGACCGTGACCTAAATTTGCCGACGCTACAGCCCCGAGTTGTCGACGGCGCACGTTGCGAGCACCCATGGGTGGGCCTGGCTCAAGCCTCCTGGCGTTCCCGGCGCAGATCGCCCCTGGCGAGCAATTTGGTGTGCATTCGGGGCGCTCCTGTTCCAGGTCTGCTGGGAGCCAGCTCGACACTCAACTTCCCGACGGTTTAGGGCCGAGCTGGCCATCGAGATCTTACGCGAGCCCGCGCCGGCACTCACCACTCATAGCGCGCCGCCCAGATGTCCATGACCAGCTCGGTCGCCTTACCGTCGCCGACCACCCCGCTGGGGTGCAAGACCGGCTCCTGGCGAAGCCCTACTGGCCGTGGCCGCTCCTCGGCCGGGCCGGACTGCAGGTAACCCCACAAGTTGCCGGTTCGGTGGCCATCGCAGAGCCACTCCATTGCGAGCGGAGGACGCCAAGACGGTTCGTTATGGCTCTGGCGAGGGCAACGCGCCTCCGGCTTTCCGACTGGCCAAGTAACCCTCGAAATCAGCTCGGATAGCGAGCACCTGTCGCAGGTTCAGCACCTCAGCGCTGCAGTAGAACATGGAGCAGGACCGCAGCGTGCCGTCAATGAGAGAGATCCCGACGAGGTCGTCGTCCTCTATCGAGGCGGGGGTGCAGAGGACTGGGTGGTATCCACAGTCCTGACGCAACGACGTCGAACGCCGAGAGCGAGACCAGCGCCTGCATCCAGGACGTATCTGGTCAGGTTGCCGAAGAGCACGTGCGGCAGT
>JBEKNX010000192.1:0-8603 GCA_049522375.1 Acidimicrobiales bacterium
GCGCCCAGGGAGTACAGGTTGGCCGGCTGCGACGACGCGAAGTCCATCCAACCCTGGCTGATGTAGCACTGTTCGTAGGCGACGCCGTCATCTCCGCCGAGGATTACATGGGGCTTGGTGCCGCCGGCGGGGCCGTAGCCCTTTGCTTGGAGGAACTTGATGATACCCGGGTCGGGCCCGCTGTACTCGTCGTAGACGGCCTTGACCTGGGAGTGATAGGCGTCGATGGCCGTCTCTGTAAAGGTGAGCGCGGTATTCGGGTTCCAGAGGGTGTCTTTCGACAAGACATGCACCGTGGGATCCAGCTTCGCCATGCAGTCGTTGAAGCTGAGGGCGCGGTCGTGGCCGTTGGAGGAAACCTGCTGACCCTCGTTGTCAACGACGTACCCCGACTTCACCTGGGACGCGATGTAGGCGCAGGCCGAGTAGCCGTAGAACAAGTTGGACGCCCGCACGACGACGGCGTCCTTGCCGGCACCAAGAATCGTGTCCACCGAGATGATCGGGACGCCGTGCGCGTAAGCATACGCGATCGAGGGGCCTTCAGCGGAGGCGTCCTCGGGGTTCAGGATGATCGCTTGGGCGCCCTCGTTGACGAGGTCCTTGACCTGCTGGTTCTGCAGGGCGGCGTTGCTGCCATAAGTATCGCAGCAAACCAATGGGCCGATAAGTTGGACGTTGAACTGCTTGGCGAACTGCTGCTCGTAAGCCACATAGGCAGACCAGAACGCGGTGTTGTTGTAGCTCAGGGCCACGCCGACCTTGATCGTTTGGCTCGGTGCCGCTGCGCTGGCGGCAGTAGCTGCCCCGACGCTGCTCACAGACAGCGCAACGAGCCCAGCCGCGGCCGTCATGCCCATGACCTTCTTAAGCCAATGTTTCATTAATCCTCCCATTTCTGTTTTATAGCGGTTTTCTTCACCTCGGGCTTTGACGCCCAAGTCGCTAAAAAGTTGATTGATTACGAGGTGCCTTCATCGCTAGGCCAAGCTTCGCGTCTTGTGATCACCTCCCTCAAGCCCGGCATCTGACCGCTCTAGGTCCATGTCCAAGAAACGTCATGCCGCTACCAGCTCACCGGTTATGTTGCCGGGGACGGCGCGGACGTCGTTGGCCCGGGACGCGGCTGACGTGGACGAAGTCACGACCACCGCTGAGGATAAGAACGCCTACTCGCTATCCTAGCCCCCTCCCAAGAAAACGATTTACCGACCGTGTTGGAAGACCCCACAAGACTCCACCGATGGAAACCCGCCTGAAGTAGGTACTTTAGTCCCTAGACCTAGGGCCATCAGTCGATCCTTACCCCTCAGATCCGGACAACGGCAGACATTTTGGGTCACTGTTGAGTAATCGTTTACTACAGTAGCAGTCCGATGCGAGGTCCTCAAGAGCACAGAGCGCACCCCGTTGTGCCCCGCGGAGGGGGCACCGGACCATGGCTCCCATAGGGCAACTATGACCACGATCGTCGACGTGGCCCGCGCTGCGGGGGTTTCCACCGCCACGGTGTCCCGGGTGGTCAACAACCACCCCCACGTCGACCCTCGCCTGGCCGCCACCGTGCTGCAGGTGATAAAGGACCTGGGCTACCGCCCAAGCCGCGTGGCGCGCACCCTGCGGACCCGCCAGAACCGGGTCTGGGCGCTGATCATCTCAGACGTCCGCACGGGGCCGTTCTTCGCCGACGTGGTACGGGGAGTGGAAGACATCGCCTACGGGGCGGGGTACTCGCTCTTCCTGTGCAACACCGACGAGGACTCGGCCAAAGAGGCCTCCTACATAGAGCTCGCCGTAGCCGAGAACGTCGGTGGCGTGATCCTGACGCCATCAGGCCCCCGCACCGACCTTTCCCCTCTGGTCAACTTCGGTGTCCCCGTCGTCTTGGCCGATAGGACGTTGCCCAATCAGGCCGCCGACAGCGTCATCGTCGACAATGTTTCGGGTGCTTACCAGGCCGTCACCCACCTGCTGGCGGGGGGTTACAAGCGGATCGCCTGCGTCACCGGGCCGTTGGGGACCACGACCGGCTCGCGCCGCTATGTGGGCTATTGCAAGGCCATCGAGGAAGCCGGCCTGACCGTGGAAGACGCCCTGGTCAGGGTGGCCGACTTCCGGGAGCCGGGCGGCCGGCTGGCCATGAAAGAGCTGCTGGACCAGGTCGAGCGGCCCGACGCCGTGTTCGTGACCAACCATCTGATGACCATCGGCGCCCTCCAGGCCATCGTGGAGGCGAAGTTGACCATCCCCTCGGACATCGCCATCGTGAGCTTCGACGACATGTCCTGGTCCACTCTGCTGCGCCCGACGCTCACAGCCGTGTCCCAGCCCGCTTACGACCTGGGAGTAGAGAGCGCCAGGTTGCTCCTCAGCCGCCTCGAAGGCTACTCGGGCGCGGCCAGGATGGTCACCCTCTCACCGACGTTGCACGTGAGAGGCAGCTCGGTGCCCAAACGTCGCCTGGCCACCAGGCGGCGCTGAGGCTCCGCCGGGGACCGGGCCGTTCTAGGTACGACCAATGAGAGGAAACTGACAATGCTGAAAAACATCGACCCTCTGTTGACCCCGGAGCTGCTCCAGGTGATGGCCGCCATGGGCCATGGCGACGAGCTGGCCGTCGTCGACGCCAACTTCCCTGCCGGCAGTGTCGCTCTTGGCACCGGCCATGGCCGGGTCGTGCCCCTGGCCGGCGTTTCGATGCCGGAGGCGGTTCGCGCCATCCTCACCTTGTTGCCTCTGGACGATTTCGTCGGTACGCCCGTGCGCAGGATGGCTACCGCCGACAACGCCCCCGACGAACTTCCCGAAGCGCAACGGGAGGTCCAGGCCGTCATCGACCGCGCCGCCGGCCGGCCCTGGCCTACCGGCGCGCTGGCCCGTTTCGACTTCTACGAGGCCGCCCGCAACAGCTATGCGGTGGTCTTGACGGGAGAACGCCGCTACTACGGCAACGTCCTCATCAGGAAAGGGGCCATACCCCCCGACGTTTAGCTTTAGCCCAGCACCCGCCCAGGTCAGCTGTCCCGGCGCCCCTGGCTGAGCCGGCTGAAGCGGCGGTAGGCGTCCTCCCACACGCCCCGCGGTCCCGGCTCGTAGAGCACGGGGGGAAAGGACTCGGCCACCACCGCCCTCGCCTCTTCGAGAGAGCTCAGTTCACCGAGCGCCATCGCTTGCACCAGTAGGTTCCCGACCTCGCTGGCCTCGGTCGGCCCCGCCCACACGGGCATGCCGGTGGCGTCGGCCGTCAGCTGGCACAGCAGCTCGTTCCGGGCCCCGCCCCCGACGATGTGGACCGCCGGTGGAGAAATGCCGCAGGCCGTCGTGAGCAGCTCGATCGTTTGCCGGTAGGACAGGGCCAGGCTTTCCAGCACGCAGCGGACCATGGCGGCCGGGCCGTCCGGGACGCTCTGGCCGCTCTGACGGCACCAGTTGGCGATGCGTTGGGGCATGTCGCCCGGGGCCAGGAAGACCGGGTCGTTGGGGCCCACCAGCGAGCCCAGGGGCGGCGCCGACTCGGCCATGGTGACCAGCTCGGTGAACTGCCACGGCTGCCCGTGAAGATCCCAGGTGCGGCGGCACTCGTGGAGCAGCCACAACCCGGTGCCGTTGCTCATGAGCTGGAAAGTGCCACCGGCACCCGCCTCGTTGGTCAAGTTCCCCAGGAACGCACGTTCGTCGATGACGGGCCGGGGCACCTCCATGCCGGCCAGCGACCATGTGCCCGAGCTGATGTAGGCGGAGCCAGGCTGGCGGAAGGGCACGGCGGCGACGGCAGAGGCCGTGTCGTGCGACGCCGGCGTGATCACCGATGCCCCGCGGAGCCCGGTCTCCTCCGCCACCTCTGCCCGCAAAGTCCCCAGGACCGTGCCGGGCGGGACAATCTCGCCGAAGAGGTGCCCTGGCAGGCCGAGGCGCGCCACCAGGTCCCAGGCCCAGTCACCGCCCACGGGGTCGTAGCACTGGGTGGTGCTCGCCTCGGTCCGCTCGCAGCGAGGGACGCCCGAAAGCCAGTAATGGAAGAGGTCGGGCAGGAGCAGCAACCTCTCGGCCACGTCCAGGACCGGGTCCTTACCTGCCACCATGGCCCACAGCTGGTAAACCGTATTTATCGGCAGCAGCTGGTTCCCCGTCATCTGGAAGATTTCTCGGGGCGGGACTTGCTGACGGACCTCTTCGAACGCGCTCTCGGTGCGCCTGTCGCGGTAGTGGACCGGGTTCTGTAGAAGACGTCCGGCCCGGTCCAGCAGAGCGAAGTCGACCCCCCAGCCGTCCAAGGCCAGCGAAGTGAAGTTCCCGCCCTGGCGTGCCGCCGCCCGCAGGCCTTCGAGGACGCCGTCGTACAGCCGGAGAGGGTCCCAGTGGAGCCTTTCGTGGATCCTTACCGGGACGTTCGGGAACCGGTGAACCTCGCTTACGCTCAGGCGGCGCCCGTCAAACGAACCGACGGCGACCCGGCCGCTTTGAGCACCGAGGTCGACCGAGATCAGCTTCATGTCTCTGCCTTGCTTCCAAGTAATCGTTTGCTACCACAGGCCGTGGAACGGTGCGCATGGCGCGAACGGCCCGGGCAACGGCCGGCGGCCGCCACCTCAGTCGGCTACCACGAGGATCTTGACCTCCTGGCCGGAGCCGATCGCCGCGAAGGCGGCGGCCGCTTCGGGAAGGGGGAAGGTGGCGGTTATGAACCGACCGGCGTCGAACGTCCCGTTGCCGATGATGCCGATGGCGGCGTCGAAGTCCTCCCAACGGTACGTCGCCGCTCCCTGGAGCCGGATCTGGTACTCCTGGACTACCGGCAGGTCGATGGTGACGGGCACCCGTGCGCCTCCCAGGATCACCACCGTGCCTCCCTTGATGGCCATCTTGATCGCCGAGCCCAAGGTGGACTGGTGGGCCACGCAGTCAAAAACGACGTCCACGCTTTCTCCCAGCTCGCCCCGGACCGCCCCGGCCAGGTCGGGGGCCCGGGCGTCGACCACGGCGTCGGCCCCCAGGGCGAGGGCCAGCTCGCGCTTGGCGGCCAGGGTGTCGGTGCTCACGATCTTTCCCGCCCCCGCCTCACGGGCCGCCGTGAGAGCAAGGAGCCCGATGGTACCCGCACCGAGGATGGCCACCTTTTTGCCGGCCAGGTCCCCGGCCAGGCGCACGGCGTGCACCGGCGTAGCCAAGGGCTCGATGAGCGCCGCCTGGTAGTCCGTGAAACCGGCAGGGATCTTGTGCAGCCGTCGGGCCGGGACGGTAAAGGCGTCTGCCATCCCGCCTTCCCGGTACCCGCACCCGAAGAACTCCAGGTTTTCACAAAGGTTCTCGGCGCCATTGCGGCAGGGCTTGCAGTGGCCGCAGACGAGGGTCGGCTCGACGGTGACCCGGTCCCCGGCCGTGACCTCCCCCACCCCGTCGGCCGCGGCAGCCACTACACCGACCACCTCGTGGCCGGGGTAGTAGGGGGGTTTCATGAACGCGTGTTCACCGTGGACGCCGGCCTTGTCCGACCCGCAGACCCCTGACACGGACATCCGGACCAGCGCTTCGCCGGCCTTGAGGGGCGGCACAGCCTCGGTGACCACCTCGACCACGTCGGGGGCACTTACCAGCACACGTCGGCGGCTCTGTTCATTGCTCATGGCATCTCCAATGTCGGCCCGGCACCTTTCGCCGGGTGTTTCGGGCTACGGCGGGGTGGCTGATGGGGCGTGGACCTCATCTGCTGAGGCCGGCGCCGGGTGGTCGTCCTGCCGGCGCGGCGGGACGGCACGCGTCCGCGTACACCCGCAGCACGTCGCCCACCGCTTCGAGCAGGAGCGCCCTGGGCGTGGGATCCAGCGCCCGGCTGGTCACGCGGGAATAAAGCGTCGGGAGGAACTGGCTGATCAGGGGCTCCGGGATGCTGGTCTCGCTCAAGTGGCCCAGGAGGTCCCGGACCGCTTGCTGTGGCCCCGGTGCCGCCCAGTAGTAGCGGATACGGTCGCTGTAGCTGAAATGACGGAGGACGCGCTGTTCGTCCGGGTCGCCCCGGTAGTAAGGCTGCCAGTACGCGGGATGGGCGAGCATCTCCTTCTCCATCACGGCCACCAACGAGTGCTCGGACCACATGGGGCTCAGTGCCGTGGCGATCTGGTCGAGGGCGTACAGAGCCTCGCGCCAGGCAAAAGTAAGGCCGGGCCCGACCTTCAGGATGGCGAAGCCGTCAGCCACCAGCCGGGCCAGGCTTCCCGCAGGCTGATAATCCGTCGAGTGCGCTTCGAACACCAACCCCGGCATCCCGGCGAGGGCGCCACTCAGTTCAGCGGCCCGCTCGGGCTGGTAGACAACGACGCTCCTGTCATCGAACTCGACCCCGGGCTGGGCCACCACGGCGATCACGGCCCCGTAGGCCGCCTCGGCTCCCGCCGCCGCAAATGCCTTCCTGTGCGCTTCGAGCGTAGCGGTAACGGCTTCGGGCCTTGTCACCTCGAGGTGCTCGATCTCCCTCACCGAGCCGCCCGGGACGGGCACCTCGGTGCCGATGACGTAGCGGGGGGCCGTGGCGGCTTTGGCCGCGGCGGCTTGTGAGACCACCGCCAAGCGGGCGGCGCGCGAGGCGGTCACCGTGTCGGGGAGGTGCTCGGGCTCGCCCTGGCAGCCCATGCTGGTATCAAGGTGGATCTTCTCGTACCCGGCGGCCACGTAGGCGGCCACCATCGTCTCGGCCTGCGCCAGTGCCGCTTCGGCGGGCAGGTGCCGCCACGGGTTGGGGCCGAGGTGGTCACCGCCGAGGACCACGTGGCGGCGGGGGAACCCAGCCCGGTCGGCAATATCGTAAACCCGGTCACGGAAGGCGGCCGGCGTCAGGCCGGTGTAGCCGCCCTGGTGGTTGACTTGGTTGCAGGTGGCCTCGATGAGCACCGCCGCTCCATCGGCGGCCGCCTGGTGCATGGCGGCCTCGACCACCATCGGGTGAGCCGAGCACACCGAAGTGACGCCGACGGGCTCGTGGCCGGCACCAAGGCGGCCACGGGAGGTGAGCGAGGTCAGACGACGGGCCAGGCCGGCCCTGCCGGCGGCGCGGACGGCGTCGAGCTCAGCAAAACTCGAGGTGCCCTCCATCGGGCCCTTGATGGCCACCGCCCGGGCACCGGCGGCGTTGGCGTAGGCGAGGCTGTCTTCCACGCTGTGGCCCTGGAGGCGACAGGTGATGAAGGTGGCATCGAAGCAGTCGCCGGCGCCGGTAGGGTCCACCTCTTCGACCGGGTAACCAGGCGCGCTCACCGCGCCACTGACGTCGTAGTAGGTTGCGCCCTCGGCCCCGTTCTTCACCACGATGGCGGTGACGCCCAGGCCGAAGATCTCGGAGATGGCCGCCTCCGGCGTGCCGGCCGCGGTCAGCAGGGTCAACTCCTCCCCGCTGGGCAAAAAGGTGTCGCAGGACGCCAACAGGGCGGCCAGCGCCGACCGCACCTCGGGGTCACGGACGACCTCCTTGCGGATATTGGGGTCAAAGGAGACGGTGCCGCCGTTGCCCTTCACCAGCTCGATGGCCCTCGTCGTCATCTCGATGATCCGGGCCGAGAACAGCGACGGGCCGGACACGTGCAGGTGGCCGCACCCTGCCAGCAGCTCCGGTACCGCGTCGGTCCAGCGCACCTGCCCGCAGGCGCTGTGCTTTATGTTGTAGACAAAATCGCGCTCACCGCTGTCCCGGTAGCGCACAAAGGCGCTCCCTGTCGGGTAGTCCGGGGTGACCTCGACCGCCCGGACGTCCACGCCATCGTCGCCGAGCCGCTTCAAGTTGACCCAGCCGAAGTCGTCCTCCCCGACGCAGCTGACGATGCCACAGGGCTGGCCCAGCTTGGCGACCTGGTCGATGAAGATCGCCGGGGCACCACTGGGGAAAGGTCCCCGCAGGTGCACAGGCTGGCGGAAACCGTCACCCCGGTCCTCCGCCACGATCTCCACCAGGATCTCGCCGAGAGTCACGATCTTGGTCACTTGCACCTCTATCCCGGGGCCCCGTCTGCTCTGAGGCGGGCCGTACTGTCGCTCGCGCCATCCCCAGTCCCATGGCAGTGCCTGGTTGGCTCGGTTGCCGGTGAGTGTACATCCGGCGGGCTACGCTCGACACAGCCCGGTCACGAGGAAGGGACGGGCCATGACCGACAGCAACAACAATTTCCGCTTGGACGGGCGCAGGGTTGTGGTGACAGGTGGCGCCCGCGGCATCGGGCACGCAATCGCTCGGAGAGCGGCCATGTCCGGAGCGTCCGTGGCCGTGCTTGACCTCGACCAGGACACCCTGGAGCGTGCCGCCGCAGAGCTCCGCGACGACGTCGAGGGAGCCGAGATCGTGGTCCAGACGTGCGACGTCTCCTCCTACGAGAGCGTGCGCTCCGCCCGCCAGGTCCTCGAGGCGAGCTGGGGTAGGGCCGACGTCCTGGTCAACAACGCAGGCATCTTTTCGAACGCCCCGGCCCACGAGCTCACCGTGGAGGAGTGGGACCACGTGCTCCACGTCAACCTGTCGGGCGCCTTTTACTGCAGTCAGGTCTTCGGCGCCCCGATGATCGAGGCGCGCTCGGGCAGCATCGTCTGCATAGCTTCTATGTCGGGGCTCGTCGTCAACCGCC
>JBEKNX010000193.1:0-12207 GCA_049522375.1 Acidimicrobiales bacterium
ATTTTCTTATTGTCCAGGAAAGCCCGGAACGGGGCCTCGATGTGGGCACGGGCAGGACAACCATCGGCACGGCCCCGGTCTTTCATGGTGTGCCGTGGCCTCCTAGGCAAGACGGGGGACGCGCACTGGCGTACGCACAGGGACCAACCGGGGTAAACCCTGAGGGACCGAGCGCCTTGGGCGCGCTACGGTGAGGGCCTTCCTACCGAGTAAGGAGCTTAGCCGTGGAAGAGAACTTCGAGGACCGAGCCGAAAAGACGGCCCGTACCGCTGGGTCAGTGGCTGGGGGCATCAGCGGTGCCGTGCTCGCCCGGTCACTCGTCCCGGTCCCGTTCGTGGGGCCGGTCTTAGGTGCAGTTGTCGGGGCCGCTTTGGGGAGCGAAGTAGGGCGCCGCCTGGGCCGGGCCACCATAAACGGTGGCACCGCCTTCTTCAAGACCTTCACGTCGCCCGAGCGGCCGGCCGGAGCGTAAGCCGGTAGCACGCCCCGGCGGCGGGGCCGTCGTGCACAAGGGCGACGTCGTCGGCCTCGTCCTCGACCTCATGGAGTCACCTCCGACGATGCCGCAGCGCGTGGTGATCGCGTCCGGCTTCGCCGAAAAGACCGCCTTGGACAGCTTGCGCAGGTCATCATGGGCCAGGCGAGCCTGGGCATCGCGCAGGGCGGCGCCAAGGTCGAGGAAGTCTAAAACCTGCTCGTGACGCTGGCGTACCAATAGGTTGGCCAGCCAGGCGCCGCCGCTGGGCCGGCGCAGCTTCTTGACCGCGTCAGCCAGCTCCCGGTCGCCGGAGTGCCGGGCCTCAGCGGCCCGCGCGTCGCGCCCGGCAATGAAGTCAGCCGGTGCCAACCCGTAGAGTTCGTCGGCCACAGTGCCCGGGCCCATGTGCCCATTCTGGCCTCGCCTACATCACCGGCCAGATTTGCGGCGATTCGACCGGTCAACGACCGCGACGTTGCCAGATCTGGCCTGTGTGTGGCATAGTCATGTATGGATGTCTATACATAGTGAGGGACTTGCCACGGTGGGGGACCGTCCAAGGACCGGTATGGGAGGCAGGAATTGAGCCAAAGCCTGTCCGTCGCACAAATGGTCCTTCACACCCTCGGTAATGCGGGGTCGCACACCGTCTTCGGCCTGCCCGGGACGCACAACATGGCTTTTTGGCGCCCTTCGCCCGGCTTGGCCACGCCTCGGTTGGTAAACGTCCGCCACGAGCAGACGGCCGTTTATGCGGCGGATGGGTGGGCACGGTCGTCGGGACGTCTGGGGGCGGCCGTTGTCACGACGGGGCCTGGCACCGCAAATACTTTGGCTGCTTTTGGGGAGGCGTCGATGTCGGGCTCGCCCCTGGTCCTGGTGGCCAGTGAGGTGCCCCTTCAGGTGAGCGGGGCCGGCCTGCGCCGGACTTTGCACCAGTCAAAAAATCAGGCCAGCATGTTCGGGCCCTTAGCCAAGGCCATTTTCACGCCCCGGTCGGCTCCACAAGTCGCCCAGGATCTCGACAATGCCATTGCCACGGCCCTGGCGCCGCCGCGGGGGCCGGTCTATATGGACGTCCCGGCAGACGTCCTGAGAGCACCGGCGGTCTGGGCCCGCTTCCCGCCTCGGGCGGTGCCCCGCTTGGTTGATGGCACCGCTCTGGCCGAGGCGGCCCGCTTGATCAACTCCGCTCGATCGGTGGCCATCTGGGCCGGTGGAGGAGTGGTGGACGCCGAGGCGGCCGACGACCTGGCCGCACTGGCCGCACAACTGCAAGCCCCGGTGTTCGTCACCTTCAGTTCCCGGGGCCTGCTCGGCCCGGACGACCCGGCCAACGTGGCCCTGCCACCGCACGAGCCCGAGATCGAAGAACTGCTCGCCGGCGCGGACGTGCTCGTAGCCATCGGGACAGACTTCGACGGCATGATGACCAAGAACGCCGGCCTGAGGCTCCCGCGCACGATCGTCGACATCAACGTCGACATGGAGCGCACGAGCTTCGGGTACGACGGCGTGGTGCCGGTGCTCGGCGACGCCAGGAGCGCCCTGGAGGGCCTGCTTGAGGCCACCGACAAGCGTGAAGAGGGGCTGATCACCGGCCTGAGCGATCTGAAGGCGGGGGTGTGGGCCCGGTTGCGTTCCGACCCTCGTACTCGGGACGCCTGCACCCTGGTGGCATCTGTCGAGCGCACCGCGGCAGGCACCGCCGTCGTCGTCAACGACATGACCATACCGGGCTACTGGCTGGGCAACTACTACCAGCCGCACCAGGGCCGCACCGTGCAGTACCCGGTGGGTTGGGGCACGCTCGGCTATGCATTGCCGGCGTCGGTGGGTGCCGCGTTCGGGAGCGGTGGGCCGGTGCTGGCCGTATGCGGGGACGGCGGGCTCATGTTCGCGTTGGGCGAACTGGCCACCATCGCTCAGGAGCAGTTGCCGGTGACGGTGCTCGTGGTCAACGACGGGGGGTACGGGATGCTGCGTTATGACCCAAGGCACACGGGCGAGGCGCAGGCGGGAGCAGATCTGCTCGTGCCGGATTTCGTCCAACTGGCCTCAGCCTTTGGGATCGCCGCCACCCGTGTGGCCGGGGTGGGCGGCCCGCTCGAGCAAGCCCTTGGTGAGGCCCTGGGGAGCGGGGCGCCGCGGATGGTGGTCTGCGACGCGTCCCTGTTCCCGCCCAAGACCACGTCGCCGCGCTGGGGCGAACCCAACTGAGCCCGGTGCCTAGGGCTCCACGTAGCCGGTCGCGGCCAAAGTGGGGCCCGGGTTGGGGTAAAATTGCGCTCCCAGCTGTGTCCTTTTAGCTTCGCCATCATTTCGGGGCTGAGCTGGCGGCCGTCCGAGACCGCCACATCGGCCGGTCTCTGGTGAAAGATATTGAATATAAACTGTACTGTCGAGATCAGGCCGGTGCCCAACGTCTTGAGGCAATTGGTGGGCTGGTAGTCGTTGACAGATACCCCCAGGACCTGACCTTGCCCTGCTCTGACAGTTTGACGACAGTTTCTTTCCACTCGTCCCGTTCGGCGTACTCGTCCTGCCAGACGTGGAACTGCACTATGTCAATGGCGTCCAGGCCGGGGAGTCCCGGCCGACGAGGCGTTCCCGGCAGACTGGGTGCTGGAGTGCACCGAGCGCAGCCTGGCCAACCTCGGGCTCGAAACAATAGACGTGCAGCAGTTCCACGTGTGGTCGGACGGATGGGTAGGTCAGGGCAAAGCCCCCAGGACGAGCTCTTTCCGGCGCTGGTGGCGGAGAACGTCGGTGCCATTGTCAGGGTGCCCCTGGACTAAGGCGCGTTGACCGGCAGGATCAGCCCGGGGACCGAGCTCTCCCAAGGCGACTGGCGTAACAGGTACTTCGGTGGCGATCGCCGGTAGCAAGTTTGGGACCACGTCCAGGCCATCACCGAGGACCTCGGCGTGCCGGTCGAACGCCTGCCCGAAATAGCCCTGCGGTTTTGCCTTTCGCACCCCGCCGTCTCGACGGTTATCCCCGGTATGCGTTCTGTGTGCAGTGTTGACGCTAACGTCACGGCGGTCGAACTAGGCCCGCTGACCTCCGAGGAACTCGAAGTCCTTCGGCGTCACCGCTGGGTGACGAACTTCTACCAAGCCCCGTAGTTGTTCTCTCACGGGCTCGGGCCCCTGTTATAAGGCGTGCCCTGAGCACCGGTAGCTTGCCAAATAACGCATCCGGTGGCGTTGTCGTGACAAAATGGGTTTTGTGCCGAGTGACACGCTGTACGAGGTCCTCAATGTCGCGCCTAACGCCAGCGCGGACGAGATCCGGGCTGCGTTCCGCCGCCTTGGTGCAAAAGTTCACCCGGACCGGGGTGGGTCCAATGCCCTTTTCCGCAGCGTGAAGGACGCCTACGACATTCTGTCCGACCCCCACCGCCGCGCCGAGTACGACCTGTGGCTTATGGCGCTGTCTGGAGCCGGCCCGGTGGCGAGGCATGATGACCGGCTCTGGGCCAGAGTGGACGGTGAGCCTGGCGATGGATGGGGGCCCTGGCCCGACGCCACCCGACCGGCAGGTGTAGTCCATGTGCAGTCGGCGCCGTCTTTCGTGGCGCAGCACTTCGGGCCGGCGGTGGCCGCTTTTGGTGCCCTTGTCATCGCCGTGTTCATTGTGGCGTACGCCGTCGCCGGCCCCGTCGTGTTCATCGCGCCCAGCCTGCTCATCGTCGTGACGGGCGTGGTCGCGCTGGTCGCCGTGCGTACTACGGACGTAAGTGGCCGCCGGCGCCCCCCGGTCCGTCGACGCTCGGCTGGGCCGGGTTAGCCCGTGGGGAGGGCTCTGTGGGCTCACGCACCGGGGCGAGGTGCAGGGGACGGCTAGCGGGTGGCTTGTGCCAAGCGCGCCATAAGGAACCGGCGCTCGGGGTCGGTCCCGACCAGCTCCAGCGCCTCTCGGTAGGCGGTCGCGGCCTCGTCCCAGCGGCCCAAGCGGCGCAGCAGGTCGGCCTGCGTGGCCGGCAAGAGGTAGTAACCCTGCAGTTTGCCCGACGCCCGCAAGCTCTCGACCCGCGCCAGCCCCACGGACGGGCCATCGGCCATGGCCACCGAGACGGCCAAATTGAGCTCGACCACGGGGGAGGCGGTCAGCTCGGCCAGCTGTTGGTACAACTTGACGATGTAGGGCCAGTCGGTCTCGGCCGCCCGGGGCGAGCGAGCATGACAACCGGCGATGGCCGCCTGGAGCCGGTACAGCCCCATCGAGCCCGGTCGCAGGGCGTTGCCGGCCGCCAGGGCCCTTTTCGCCTCTTCGATGTCGGCCTGGTCCCAGAGGGAGCGGTCCTGGTCCTCCAGGGTCACCAGGTTGCCGCTGCTGTCAAGACGTGCCGCCTGCCGGGAGCGCTGGAGCAGCGTCAGGGCGAGGAGGCCGCCGGCTTCGGGCTCATCGGGCAGGAGGTCCACCAGCAGCCGGGCCAGCCTTATGGCCTCGTCGCACAGGTTCCTGCGCACAAGTTCGGCGCCCGCGCTCGCCGCGTACCCTTCGTTGAACATCAGGTACAGCACAGCCAGCACCCCCGAAGTGCGTTTGGCCAGGGCATTCGCCGGGGGGACCCGGTAGGGGATGCCGGCGTGCCTGATCTTTTGCTTGGCCCTGACCAGGCGCTTGGCCATGGTCGCCTCGGGGACGAGGAAAGCCCTGGCGATCTCGGCCGTGCCCAGGCCGGCCAAGGTGCGCAGCGTGAGCGCGACGCGCGCCTCCATGGCCAGAGCCGGGTGGCAGCAGGTGAAGATCAGTCTGAGCCGCTCGTCAGGAACTCCGCTCTCCTCGTCACCGGTGGCGTGGTCGATGTCCTGGTCGTCCGCCGTGCCCCCGGTGCCGGTCGTCCCCATCGCGGCCAGGTCCCTCAACTTTGCCACCTGCCTGGTGTCCCGGCGCAGGCGGTCGAGGGCACGGTTGCGAGCCACCGTCATGAGCCAGCCGCCGGGCCGGCCGGGTACGCCGTCGTGCGGCCAGCGGGCCATGGCCTGGGCGAAGGCGTCCTGGGTGCACTCCTCAGCCAGGTCCCAGTCGCCGGCCAGGCGGATCAGGGTGGCCACGATCCGGCCCCATTCCTGGCGGAAGGCAGCCTCGACGGCTGTTTCTACCGCCTCGACCTCTACCGCCTCCACCTCTACGGCCTCGACGGCCGGCGCCGGGCTGGCCTCGGGCCCTAGGTCCACGGTAACGGCCAAAACGGTCGCACCTCGATTGCTCCGAAGCGGGCCACCGGGTGTTTGGCCGCCACTTCGATGGCCTCGTACAGTTCGGTGCAGTCGATGATGTCAAACCCGGCGATCTTCTCCTTCGTCTCGGCAAAAGGGCCGTCGGTGACCAGCACCTGGTCGGCCGCGGCCCTAACGGTCCGGGCGTGGTCGACGGCCTCCAACTCGTTGCCGAAAATGCGAATACCCCTGCCGTCCATCTCCGCCACCCAGGCCTCGGTCGCCGGTCCGATCCCGGCGATCTCCTGGGGCTGGAGCGGCACTGACCGGTCCACGCAGATCAGGAGCATGTACCTCATGGTCCGTCCCGTCGGCTCGGTAACGAGGCGGACAGGCGGGCCCTCGGCCAGGGGGCGTACTTCAATGGCCCCTATGCGGGCCGTTGGGTGCTTGGATGCCCACCCGACCGCTTCTTCGAGGGTGGAGCACTCCAACACGTCATAGCCGGCGACCTGTTCCTTGGTCTCTGCGAAGGGGCCGTCCGTGACCAGCAGTTCGCCGTTGCGCACTCGCACGGTGGTGGCGTCGGTCGTGGGGCGCAGGCGGCTGCCGTGCAGGTCCACTCCCAGCGGGATGACCTCTTCGAGCCAAGTGGCCAAAGAAGACCTGTCCTCGGCCACCTCCTCCTCGTCCAGCTGGAGGTTCTCGTCGAGCGTGTGGATGAGCATGTACTGCATCAGGCCCTCCCTTATTGACCAGCGCCTGTCGGGACCGGCGCCGGGCTACTCCCGAAGTGACTTATCAGTTCGTGCATACGACGGCCCGCTCGCTGAGACCAGGCCGGACGGGGGCGAAGGGCGACCAAGGCGGCCAGGGCGGCCGCCAGCTCGCCGGAGCGTACACCGGCTGCTCGCTGTTCGGGCGCAGTAAGGCCGCGCTCGACCCGATAAATCTGATAGTAGAGCTGAGGGTGCATGTTGTCGACCTCCTGAGGTTGCTGGTGCCGGTTTGGACCGAACCGACATGCCCACCTGGGCATTTCGAGCTCGTTCACCAATACGACGAACAGGCCCGGCCCCATGGACAAGTTTGGTCCCTACCCTTGACGAAGCTACCGGCCCGGCGCGCCCCCCGGGACCTTCGCCTCTAGACGGCCGCCCCTGTGACCGGCATCTTTGGACCAGGAGGCGAACGAGATGACAGTCCTGGTTGCCTACGCCACCAAGCACGGTGCCACACAGGGCCTGGCCGAACGCATCGCCAAGACGTTGACGTCCGAGGGCGTCGCCACCGATGTGCGGGCGCTACCGGAGGACGGGGACGTGGGCGCTTACGAGGCGTACGTCGTTGGCAGCGCGGTGTACATGGGCCATTGGCGAAAGCAAGCGGTGGCCTTTGTCCGCCGTCACGAGGCCACGCTGGTGAGACGGCCCGTGTGGCTGTTCAGTTCCGGCCCGCTCGGCACCGTGGTCACGGACGCCAAGGGGAGGGACCTTCGTTCGGTGGCCACGCCAAAAGAGGGGCCCGAGCTCGAAAAGGCCGTTCACCCACGCGACCACCGCGTCTTTTTCGGGGCACTGGATCCGCAAAAGCTCACGGTCACCGAGCGCTCTTTGCGGAAACTTCCCGCGGCGCGGGCCATAATGCCCGCCGGCGATTTCCGGGCCTGGCCCGAGGTCGACGAGTGGGCCCGTGACATCGCCCACGAGCTCTCTGGCGGAGCGGGCCACCAGGGCTAAGTGCCAGCGTCAGTGCTGTTGGGGGACGCCTGAGCGGGAGGCCCGGTAATCCAGCCAGCACGGCCAGCGGCCGGTTGGTGCCCACTGACCGGTCGTCGTAGGCTCGGCTACATGCCGGCAATGCCTCCTACTGAACCCGAGCCGTTCGAGGTGGCCAGGCTGCCCAGGCCTGCGAAGTACGCCATCGTTGAAACCGTGGTTGATGCCCGCCGCATCCTCTGCCTCATGGACGACAAGGCCGAGGCGACCCAGATGGCGCGCGAACTGCGGCGCCACGGCGTCGTGGCCACGGCCTGCCGGACCGTCACCCGGGGGTAGCAGGGGACCGGAGCTTGTCTTAGCCGGAGTCCGGGGAGTGGCCGATGCGGCGCCGGGCATGGACCTGCGCTGGGCCGAGAAACGGGCTGCCGCCGTCCGCGCCTAGAGGTTTCCGGTTTAGCGTCTCTTAGCACGCACGGCGGTCGCACCGCTACAATTAGTGGACGTACGAGCCGCCCCGGTCCGGGCCCCGCTTGGACGTCGACAAGGGCCTGGCCAGCGGGATGATCGGTGGCCGTACGCTCCGGCCGGGCGGCGGGCATGCGCCGCACGGTGCCAGAAAAACGAGAAGAGGGAGGTCTCGGCGAGCTATGAAGACCCTATTGCGCGCACCGCAGTCCTGGGCCGTCTTATCAATCAGCGCCTTGGCCGCGGTGAGCCTGTCCCTGGTTTCCGCACCGGCCGCCGGCGCTTCCCCGTCTGGGCTCGGCAGTGCCTCCCCGCCGGGGCCCGGCAGCGCCTCCCAGTCTGGGCCCGGCAGTGCCTCCCCGTCTGGGCCCAACGCTTACGTGCCCGTGCCCACCGGGTTGAGCGTCTCGTCACTTCCTGGCGCCGTCGCCTTTGGCACGACGCCGCCAGGCACCCCCGAGACCGTGTCGTTCGTCCTGAAGGAGCAGGACATCTCCCAGCTCGAGGGCAGCGTCGAGCGGGGCGTGAGCAGCTACCTCTCGGTCAGCCAGTTCGCCCAGACCTACGGCCAGAGCCAGTACAACATCACCAGGCTGCAGGACTACCTGAACCAGTTCGGCATTACCACCGAGGTTTACCCCAACAACATCGACGTGGTGGCGAGCGGCACGGCCGGGCAGTTCGACAGCGCCCTGGCCAACGCCGGTGGCCGCGGCCCAGACCGTGCACGGCAACGTGGGCCCGCCGGAGCTGCCGTACCGCATCGCCCAGTACGTGGCCGCCATCCTCGGGCTCTCCAACTATGACGCGTTCGTCAGCAACGCCGACCACATGGTCACCGCTGTCAACGCCACGGTGCCCGGCAACGCGAACGCCTGTGTGGCCTTGACTACCCTGCCCGACGCCTGCAATACCCCCCAGAGCTTTGCTGCTGACTACGATCTGGCGCCCCTTTACGGGCACGGAGCCGTCGGGTCGGGCCAGACGGTCGGCATCATCACCTTGGCCGCCCTCGACGTCGGCGCCCCGGAGTATTTCTGGTACAACGTCCTCGGTCTGCCCACTGGCAACCGAACAGTGACCGTTGACAATATCGACGGCGGACCGGGCGCTCCCAGCATCGGCGCGGGCACACAGGAGACAGACCTTGACGTCGAGCAGGCCGGAGGGGTCGCCCCCGGTGCCAACGTGATCGTCTACCAGGCGCCCCCAACGGACTTCGGGTTCGTCGACGCCTTCATGACCGCCGCCACCCAGGACGTGGCCGGCAGCGTCTCCACCGGTTGGGGCTATTCGGAGACGGCGTTGCAGTCTGCGGTCGCCAGCGGCTCGGAATCGCCCGGTTTCCAGGCCGGATTCGACGAAGCGTTCCTGGAGATGGCTGTTCAAGGCCAGTCGAGCTTCGCGGCCACGGGGGACGCTGGGGCCTACTTGGCCAGTGAAGACCTCCAGACGACCAACCTTTCCGTTGGCTCCCCAGCTGACAGCCCGTTCACCACGGCGGCGGGCGGTACCACCCTGCCCTGGACGGCCACCGTCACCGGCCCGGATGGCAACGCCCTGGTGGACGTCCCTGCCCAGCGGACGTGGGGCTGGGACTACCTGTGGCCACCCATCGCCACTGTCACCGGGGTGCCCGAAGCCACGGCGGCGCAAGAAGCCATAGGCGGTGGTACGGGCGGCTACAGCACTTTAGAACCGAAGCCCTCATATCAGCAGGGCGTCAGCGGCACCGACTTCTTCAGTGCTGTCCCCTACCTGACTCCGACCGGCTACCAGGAAGTAGGCGGGTTGGTCCTGCCGACACAATGGGACTTCAACGGGACGCCGCCGGTCACCCACGGCTTCGGTCTGGGCCGAGCCCTCCCGGACCTATCGACCGATGCCGACCCCGAGACGGGTTTTCTCGTGTACGTGCCGTCGTTCGCGGCCGCCGGCCAGCCCGTCCTCCAGGGCGGCTACGGCGGGACGAGCTTCGTCGCCCCCGACCTGAGCGGGTCTACGGCGGTCATCGACTCGCTGCTCGGGCACCGTGTCGGGCTGTGGAACCCGGCCATTTACCCTTTGGCCACCCAATCGGCCTCGCCGTTCACACCGCTTGACCAGAGCGGCACCGGCAGCGACAACCTCTTCTACACCGGCACGCCCGGCACCGTCTACAACCCTGGCAGCGGCCTCGGCTACCCCGACCTGAGCGCCCTGGCTACCGACTTCGCCCGGCTCGGTTAGCAACTAGTGCCACGACAGGCAACCTTCGCCCGGTTGCCACACGCGATCTCCCAACGGCAGCAAGCCTTTCGCATCTAGGCAACGGGGCGAAGGTTCCTGGAGGCAGCACTAGGGGACTACCAGCACTAGGCGCCGGCCCATGGCCAGGAGGTGACGAGGGACGCCAAGCCAGTCTGGCGCGGGGCCCGCCCCAGGGGACGCGGCCGGCGCCAGGCGCGGCTGGCCGGCAGGACGTGGTCAGCCGTAGAAGGGCCAACGGTCCCAGGCGGCCAGGACCGGAGCAAGCGACGCTTCTTCGTACGCCAGGTGCTCAAGAAGATGGTCGGACAGCTCTCCGAGCGCTGCGACGAGGTTGTGACGCGCCGGCCTCTCGTCCGGGGTGCCGAGCTGGCTGGCGGCATTCTCGACGGTGTCGAGCAAGTCGGAGACCCGGCGGTGGTCGGCTTCGAGCTTGTCGACCACGGCACTGAGCCCGGGAGAGTACGCGCGCACCGCCGGGAAGAGCAGGACGTCCTCGTGGCCGTGGTGGGCGTGGACGAACCGGCAGTACCGCAGGCAATTTACCCGCAGCTGCCACAATGGCCCGCGCGTCTGCAGCGCCTCGAGCCGCGCCCGCACCTCGTTGGCAGGGGCCCCCCCGGTGATGTCCGCGGCCAGGTCGCGGCATCTTTGCAGCTCGCCGCGCAGAAGGTTGTGCACCCACTTCAGTTCTTCCAGCAGCACGTTGCCGGCTTCTTCCGTGCTTGTCATCGTCCCGGTGTCGTTGTCAATGAGTCCTTCTTGCTCCTGGAGGGGCGCGGTGGTCGTCCCCGTCTTCCCTGGGCGCGGCCGCGTGGTGCCTGCCGTGTTGTATATCACGGTGGTGCTTTTGCGGGCTGTCTGCGTGAGCCGGGCCCTTCTGGTCCAGCATGGGGGACCGAGCCGGCGAGGTAAACTGGCGCAATGGAGTGTTGGGCGGCACGGTGTGCGCTCATGCTCTCGCCCTCCTGGCCGCCCTGGGCCGGGGAGCGCGGACGGGCGTACCCGGCCGAGGAGCTTGCCCGGCGCCGGACGGCGCGGTGTCATTGGCGGCGTCACCGGGAGCCGCCACCGCCGCGCTCCGAGCTGTTCGACCCTAAGGCACAGCTTCGCATCTAATTGCGGCGGAATTGAAATTGCGCGGAAATTGACGCCGGGACCCGGATGCTACGACCGTCCGTCTCGGAGCCAACGAAGGGGACGTGACCGGTGACAGCAAGGTTGCTGGCGATACACGACCGCCGCAAGGCCGTCATGACGGACCGTGCTCGGCCAGCTCCCGGAACTCGTCGGGGACCCGGGCCGCGTCCGAGAACACGACGGTGGCGTAACCGACGGCGCCGTGGCCGAACCGGGCGCGAACGGCGTCCACCGAACGGTCGACTCCCCAACGGGCGGCGTCGGCGCCGGCGGCCAGGTCGTGGCCGTCGAGGGCACTCGACCGGTCGAGGGGGAGAGCGAGCTGGAGAGCGGGGGCCACGATGTTGGAAACCGACACCGCCAGCAGCGTCACCTCGCGCTCGGCTCGATGTTCGGCCAAGGCGGCGGCGGCCAGGCCGGTGGCGATCTCAGTCAGGGTCAGCGTCGCGCATACCGGTGCTCGTAGCGTTGTCGACCGGGTAACCGAGCGCAGGCCGGGGAAGCGCACGCGTACGGTGACGGTCCGAGCCGCCCGCCCCGCGGCTCGCAGGCGCCCTGCCACCCGGTCGGCGAGGTAGCCGAGGGTCGAGCGGAGCAGCTCGGGCGTGGCCCGTCGTAGGACAGGTCCGAGAAAGGTCCCCCTTGCCACGCCACGTCTGAGAAGGGGGCCCCAGGCACGGGGAAGCGGGCGTCTTTGTCTACTTTTTCAGGCAAACCCTTCACAGTTTCTTCAGCCGAACCCTTGACAGTCGAACATATGTTCGGCTATCCTTGAGTAGGTAGCAGGAGCCTTCGGGGCCGGGCGTGACGGCCCCCTCCAACTGACGGTGGTAGCAGTGCCCGCCTTTGGCGCGCCCTGCTCGTTGAAGCCCGAGAGGGAGGTGCCGTGGTCCCGCGCGTCCTCGCCGTCGCCGAAGAGCTCTGTAGGGAAATCGAGAGCTTTACCCCCGCCCTGTACTCCGGTGCCGATTGCGCCCGGTTGGCTGA
>JBEKNX010000194.1:0-8522 GCA_049522375.1 Acidimicrobiales bacterium
TCGCACAGCATCGAGTCCACGAGCACGCCGTCCCCGTAGCGGTACCCGGAACGGGCGTCCAAGAGGAGATAAGGGGCACGGGTCATGGACTCCATGCCGCCGGCCACGACGATGTCGGCGTCACCGGCCGCGATCATTTGGTCAGCCAGGTAGATGGCGTTGAGGCCCGACAGGCACAGCTTGTTGACCACCATGGCCGGTGTGGTGAGCGGGATGCCCGCTTTGGTGGCGGCCTGCCGGGCGGTGAGCTGGCCCTGGCCCGCCTGGAGGACCTGGCCCATGTAGACGTAGTCGACCTGATCAGGCCGGAGCCCGGCCCGGGCCAGCGCGGCGGCGATGGCGGCCCCTCCGAGCTCTGCGGCGCTCAGGCCAGCGAAGGCGCCTGATAGTTTGCCGATGGGTGTGCGAGAGCCGGAAACGATGACCGATCCGGGCATGAGAGCCTCCTAGGCCGCAAGAAATAGGACAACAAAACTGTTTGTCGTCCGAGGTGCACTGGGCTGGTCAGGGCCCTAATGACCAACCGTAAGGGCGGTCGCGTTCAGGTCAATGACCCGGTCGCCGCGCAAGAGCTCACCCTCACGTTCAGAGATGGCCTGGTCATGTTGAGCCCCCCGATCACGCAGTTCCCAAACCCACGCCCTCACGCCCCAGGGGCCGAGGGGCCTCGGCGTGACTCTGGCCCGGGCCACAACACTTCGGTCGGTCGCCGCTGCCGGCCCCATCTCCACGCTCTTGTCAGTACCGTCCGCAAGTGCCGGCTCTTCGTAGCAGCTCATTTTGCCGCCCTTCTCCTCGGGGCAGCCCTCGTGACTGGCCAGGGTGGGATTTTCGCACAAGCACGTGCGGGATGAACAGTGCCAAAGGGCCTTTGTTAGCCGCGACGCTCGTAAAGCCGTAGGGCGTCCTAACAGCGGAGACCGCCGCGATGGTCTCCTAGGTGGGACTTTAGGCAGTACCTTTTGGGGGTGGACCGAGGGCGCGTAACGGTCGTAATACCTACGTTCAACCGGCGCGACCTCGTCGTCCAGGCCGTCGGCTCGGCCCTGGGCCAGACGTACCGGGACCTGTCCTGTCTGGTCATAGACAACGGGTCGACCGACGGTACCGCCGAAGCCCTCGCCGCCATCGCCGACCCGCGCCTCAAGCTGTTGGCCCACGACCGCCCCCTGGGCGGCCCCGGCGCCCGCAACCTGGGGATCGCCGCCGCCGAGGGCCCTACCTGGGTGGCCTTCCTCGACAGCGACGACGTCTGGGCCCCGACCAAGATCGAGCGTCAGATGGCCGCCATAGCACGGCACCCCGAGGCCCGTTGGTCGGCCACGGCGTGCGTGAGCGTGGGCGAGGACATGAGAGTGCGCCACGCCGTGCGCCTGTGGGACACTGCGCCCGGACCGGAGGAAAGTTCCCTCGTCAGCTCGGAAGAAGTGCGCACTCTGCTGATGGAGGACAACCGTGTCCCGGCCGGCAACTCCACCGTGCTCGCCGCCAAGGCGGTGCTCGAAGAGGCGGGCGGTTTCGACGCCGCCCTGGCCACGTGCGACGACTGGGACCTGTGGTTGCGCGTAGCCGCCCTGTCCCCCCTGGCTTACATAGACGCGCCGCTCGCCGCCTACCGCCTCTGGGACGGCCAGTCGTCGGCCAACGAGCGCGCCTTCATGCGTGACGCCGCCACCGTCAGGGCGCGCAACTTCGTCGACGCCGGTCCCATGCCGCGCCAATTTTTCGCCCGTTGGGAACGAGAAGCGGCCCGCCGCCACGTGGCCGCCGGGCGCCGGTGGCCGGCCGCCCGCAGCTACGTACGCGCCGCCTGGGTGGGGTCCGCCCCGGGCCAGTTGGCCTACGCCGCCGCCGCCGTGGCCGTGCCCGGGGTGGCCGAACGTCGCCTGCGCCGCCTCGAAGCGGCCGAGCGCCTGCCCCGGGGTTGGGAGACCGAGGCCGACCCCTGGTTGGCCCCGTACCGGCCCGCGCCCAGCGTGGACGCCTGACCAGGGCTGCCGGTCCAGGCGGGGCGGTTCAGGCGCGACGGCTCAGGCGGGCTGGCGCTCCCCTGCCTTTTCGTCGGCGGCGGCCTTCAACAACTCGAGCACCCGGGGCCCGTTCACTTTCTCGTCGAACAGCTCGCCGGCCCGCCGGCGCCCGGCCGCCCCCATCTCCCGGCGCAATTCAGGCTGAGCGACCAGGCGCTGCAACGCTTCGGTCAGGGCGGCCACGTCCCCCGGTCGCACTAGGATCCCGGTGGCACCGTCGACGACCACCTCGGGCACGGCACCGACGCGCGTGCTCAGCACCGGCAGCCCGGCCGCCATGGCCTCGAGGATGGCAAAGGGCATGGCATCACCACCAGTGGGCAGGACGAACACATCGGCGGCGGCGAACAGGGAGCGCAACCGGGGGTCGGCCTGGTCGAGGTCACGGTGGACGCGCACCCGCTCCCCGCCGGCCACCTCCGATTTGGTCACGATGTCACATTCCCAATCGACCTCGAGCCCCTTTAGCGCCGCCAGCAGGTCCGGGCCGCCCTTGCGCTCGAAAATGCCGCCCACGAAAAGCACCCGTAGGGGGCCGCCGCTCTCGCGCCGCCCGGCCCCCCAGGCCTCGACGTCCACGCCCGGCCTGACCGTACGGGCCCGGCCGGGGGCCACGCCGTAGTCGTCCACCAGGGAACGGGCGCACCACTCGCTCCACGGCATCACGTACGTGGCCCGGCGCAACGCCGTACTTACCAGGCGCCGCTTCACCGCCTCGACGTGCCGGTTGCCTTTTTGGTGCCACGGCCACGCCTCGTCGATATTTGCCGGCGTGGCGTCGGCCGAGATCACCGCCGGGACCCTGCGCATGACACCGCGGAGGAACAGCGACAGGGTCTGGGTGTGCAGGAAAAGCACGTCGAAGGGCCGGGCCCGGCCCACCATGCGCCGGGCGCTGGCGCTCACCGCCAGTGAGTAGTTGCGGGAAAAGGGGAACATAGCCGCCGGCCAGAGCTTGGTCGTCGGCCCGATGAGGAACCAGTCCGCCTCCACCGACGGGTCGGCCTGGACCACCCGCTGGAGCATTTTGGCAAAGGTGACGTGGCCTATGGAGTACTCGATGATAAACCCGACGCGGTACATCCGGCCCGGGGGCCCGGCGCTCACCTGGCGCTCGGGGTGGCCCCGGCCGGCCCGGCCGATCTCTCAGGCATCGAGGGCCTGGTCGATGTCCTCGATTATGTCGTCGATGTGCTCCAGGCCGACCGACAACCTGACCATTTCCGGCGGTATATCGGCCTTTTCCAGTGCCGCCCGGTCCAATTGGCGATGGGTGGTGGACGCCGGGTGGGCGACCAGGGACTTGGAATCGCCCATGTTCACCAGGCGTTTGAACAGGTTCACGCTGTCGAAGAAATGGATGGCGGCGTCGTAGCCGCCCGTCGGCCCGAAGGTCAGTACCGAGGGGAAGCGGTCCCCCAGGTACTTCCGGGCCAGCAAATGGTAGGGGTTGTCTTCAAAACCCAGGTAGCGCACCCAGGAGACCCGGGGGTGCGACAGCAGGTGCTCGGCCACCAGGCGGGCGTTGTGCTGCTGGCGCTCGAGGCGGACGGAGAGGCTCTCCAGTCCCTGCAACAACAGGAAGGCGTTCATGGGGGCGAGGGCGGCGCCCTCGTTGCGCAGGCAAACGGTGCGGGCGCGTACGGCATAGGGCCGGTCCGGGAAGTCCCGGGCGTAGACGACGCCGTGGAAGGCGGGCTCGGGCCGGCTGAACATGGGGAAGCGTTGCGGGTGCTCGGCCCAGGGGAACTGGCCGCCGTCTATGACGATGCCCCCGAGCGTGGTGCCGTGCCCGCCCACGAACTTGGTGAGCGAGTGGACGACGATGTCGGCCCCGTGCCGAAAGGGCTTGAGGCACAGCGGCGTGGCCACGGTGTTGTCGACGATGAACGGCACCCCGTGGCGGTGGGCGGCATCGGCCAGCGCCTCGAGGTCGACCACGTTGCCGGCCGGGTTGCCGATGCTCTCGCAGAACACGGCCTTGGTCTGGTCGTCGATCAGGGCCTCGATGGCTTCGGCGCTGTCGTCGGCGGAAAAGCGGGCTTCCACGCCTTCGCTGGGCAGGACGGCGGCGAAATAGGTATAAGTGGCGCCGTAAAGCTGGGGCGTGGTCACGATATTCGACCCGACCTCGGTGAGGTTGCGCACCGAAAGGCGCGTGGCGGCCTGCCCCGAGCTCAAGGCGACGGCGCCCACCCCTTGTTCGAGGCTGGTCAGGCGCTGCTCGAGCACGTCGACCGTGGGGTTGTTGATGCGGTTGTAGTGGAAGCCGGGGACCTCGAGGTCGAACACGGCCCCGGCATGGGCGGCGTCGACGAAATCGTGCGCCACCGTCTGGTAAATGGGGACCGCTACCGCCCTGGTGCTGTCTGGCTTATAGCCGCCGTGGACGGCAATGGTCTCGTCACGCACCACTATCAATGTAGAGGCGCTGGTCAGATCTCTGGCGGACTGAGGCCAGCCAGTTGCCGATCAACGCCCCCGATGCCGCGTCCCAGCGGGCGGTGACGTGCCGAGCGGCGAAATCGAAGGGGAAGTCCTGCATCAGGGCCGGGTCGCGGCCCTTTTGGGACAGCTTCGTCTCGAACTCGGTCAGCACTTCCACGCCGTCGCTGTCCACCAGGTCGTTGGGGACTCGGGGGTAAGACCCCTGGACCCCGCTGAGGTAGCGGCGGACGTCGCGGCGGTACTCCCGCAGCAACGTGTACGGCCCGTACTCCGGGTGCCCCTGGAGCAGCAAGAGCTGGCACTGGCCCTGCTCGCCCAGGGCGACGGTCCAACCACCGTCGCGGGACTCGGCCAGCACCTGGTAACCATTTTCCAAAAGGTCCGGGGCGGGGACGTCGTTGAAGCGGGAATGGGGCCACGACGTCCCGCCGACCCCGGCCATGAGCGGGTGGGAATGGTCGACGGACTGCTCGAAGACACCGCTGGACTTGTCGAGCAGCATGCGCCGGGGTACCCGGTGGAAGGCCCACATGGCGGCGTGAGCGCTCAGGCAGGAGACCAGGGCACTGGGGACGGCTTCGGCCAGCCAGCGCAGGAGCCCTTCCATGGCCGGCCAGAAAAGCTCCTCGGTCAGCTCGGGCTGCTTGGGCTCGGCGCCCGTGACTATGACGGCGTCGGGGGGGTCGGCGTAGAGGTCCTCGACCGGTTTGTAACCAGCGGCGATGAGGGCCTGGACGCCCGGGCTGCGCACGATCCCGGGGAGGCTGAAGCGCTGGAAGGAGATGGCCTGGCCGGCCGAGGCCGCCCCCAGGAGCCCCTCGAATTGGCGTTCGGTCTCCTCGAAGGCGCCGTCGGGCATGCTGTTGACGAAGGCGAGGCGCAGGGCGCGCTGGGGACCGGCCGCGCCCCCCCGGCGCCCGGCGCCTAGGCCGGCCGGCGCCGAGGCGGCGCTAGCGCCGGGACCGTCGAGGGCGATAGGGCCGCTCAGCTCGATGACCCGGCCCCGCCCGACCACCTGGTTGGCGCAGAAGTCGGCGTCGATGAACGCCCGCACCCGGCTCTTGGGCGACGGGATGTAGAGAGTGAAGTAGCGCACGCCCTCGCTGAGGACGCCGAAGACCCAGAGGTGCTCGGCCGGCCGGCCGCTCACGTCGAGGGGGTGGAAGTCCTCGGTGAGGTCGATGCTGCCGACGGGGGTGCCGTCGAAGTCGAGCGGCCGCGCCCGGCCCCTACGCACCAGGTTGGTGAACAGAGGGTTGGTCGAGCGGGAGATGGAAGGCTGGTCCATATGGGCCCGGACAAGCCGGTCGACCTCGAGCTCGAAGGGCTGGTCGAGGCGGGTGGAGCGGACCTGGATCCGCCCAGCCTCAGCGGGCAGGAGCTCCGGGGAGGGGCCGAAGGGCAGGCTCAGGACGCCCGCGTGCATGAGGGCCAGCAACTGCTGGGACCGAAAAGCGGGCGGCCCGGCCACCAGGCGGGAGAGACGGCTGTGCATGTTGACCTGGAAGTCGACATGCGAGGTGAGGTTGAGGCCCTTGAACTCGACGGCCAGGCGCAGGGTGTCGCGCAGCGCCCGCAGGGTCTCCAGGGCCGCCTTCAAGGGGCTCGGCCCGCCGGTCACCAACGCCTCGGCCAGGTCGGTCTCCAGGGTCAAGCGCATCTTGGCCTGGTAGTCCTGGGCACTGGAGTAATGAGCGTCCTTGCCGGCAAAGAGATGGGCCTCGGCGCTGAACTCCCCGTACTTGCCGGCCAACAGGTCCTTCGCGTCGGCGAAGGTGCCCGACGCCCACGCTTCGACCAGGAGCTCCCGTACGCGGCGCGCCTCTTCCGGCCCCTCGTCCCGGCGGGCGGCGGTGACGTAGTAGCACAGCTCCATCTCGGCGAACACCAGGGGGAGCAGCTCGTGGCGGGCGTCTATGTAGCGCTTGGTGCCGTCTTCGTGCCGCTTGAGGGCGGCGACGGCCTCGGTGGTGCAGATGCCCGGCTCGTAGTCGCCGACCGGGTCGGCGGTGGCGAACGACTTGGCACAGTAAGGCAAGCCGCTGCGGGAGAAGAGGTAGATGGAGGGCTCCCGGCCACTGGGGTGGTAGACGAGCTGGCCGTCCTCCCCGTCGGTGTAACGGCCGCCGAGCCCGATGGTGAGGGCGGTGATGACGTCCAGGGCCACCAGGCCCATGCCCTCGATGGCGACCTTGTCGTCCGGGCCGGTCGAGCCCAGGTAAGCCTCTATGGGGTAAGGGCTGGTGGCCAGGGGGCCGGCGCTGCCCATGTTGCGCAGGTCCTGGACATGCCCGGTGGTGAGGACGACCTCGTCCACCACGAGCTGGTCGCCATTTCCCAGGTACACCCGCTCGCGCCCGTCGCCGGTGGCTTCGACGTCGACGGCGGACGTCTGGTGGTGCTTGATGGTGATATTGGCCGGGGCTTCGGCGCACAGGACCTGGTAAAACCACCGCAGGTACTCGCCCATCAGCCGCCGGGGGAGGAAGTCGTGCGGGCCCACCGGCGTCCCGACGGTGGAGATCCAGCACTCGACGCCCTGCCAGCGGTAGCCCCGGTCCTGCACCCACTCGTAAAAACCACGGCCCAACCTGACGTCGTCCAGGGCCTCGGGGAACGGGTACAACGAGTGCTGGCCGCAGGGAGTATTGAGGACCAGGTAGTCCGGGTGGTCCAGGGAGTACATCCCGCCGCCCGGGCGACCGGGCTCGACGATGTGGACCACGACGTCGCTCTCAGGCGTCCGCCGGGCCGCGTCCACGAACCGCTCCAGGGCGCACAGCCCCCAGGGGCCCAGACCTACGATGCTGATCTCAACCATCGCCGCTCACGAAGAGGATTCTTAGCATCGCCACCAGGTTATGAAACCTCGGTTCGGTCCCCGAAGAAAATTTCTTGTCATTTTCGCACTGGGAGCGTCAGCGAAAGCGCTAATGGTAGTGAGGGCCCTCGAACCAAGGTAAGTAGGGCCCGCTAATGCCGGCCCCCTCCCCGCCGTTCGCCGGGACGACTTGCCCCGCTGGCATGATTGAGGTCCTGACAACGAGTGCACTGTGGTTCGGGCCGCGGCAGCGGCCGCTGTTCGGTAGGGCGTACGTGCCAGAAGGCGGAGCGGCCCACGGGGGGGTCGTGCTTTGCCCGCCTTTCGGCCTCGAGGCCCAAGGGGCAGGGCGGGCTTACCGCGCCCTGGGCCAGCGGCTGGCGTCCGAGGGCTGGGCCGTGCTCCACATCGACTACGACGGCACCGGCGACTCGGCGGGCTGGGCCGGCGACCCGGACCGGGCCCCGGCCTGGCGAGGGTCGGTGGGCACCGCCGTGGACTTGCTGCGGGCCGGCGGTGCCGGCACGGTCTGCGTGGTGGGCATGCGCCTGGGCGCCACCTTGGCGGCGTGGGCCTCGGCCGAGCGCGCCGTGGACGGGCTCGTGCTGTGGGACCCCTGCGACAGCGGCCGGAGCTACCTGCGGGAAGAGGCGCTGCTGCGCTCGGTGTACCTCGGCGACCAGGGCCTCGATATCCCCCCCGCCGGGGCCGGCGCCGAGGCGGGCGCGGCCGAGGTCCTGGGCACGGTGTACGACGCGGCCACGGTGCAGGCCATGGCCAAATTGGCCCTCGAGTCCTGCCCGAAGCCCCCGGCCCGCCAGGTGCTGGCCCTGTTGCGGCCCGAGCGCCCGCCCAAGCGGGCGGTGAGGGAGTGGTTGGCGGCGGCCGGCGCTGAGGTGGCCGAGGCCGCCGGTCAGGAACAGGTCATCTCCGTGTGGCCCCTCAAGTCCGTGGTACCTCACGCCGCCCTCGACATCATCGCCTCGTGGTTGGGGGGCCTGGCCGGGAGCGACAAGTCGGAAGTGGTACTGCCGGAGTCGCTCCGCGCCGTGGTCGCCGGCCCTGCCGGCGAAGAAGTCGTCGAAGAGATCCAGTTCCTGGGGCCGGGCCGGCTGTTCGGGATCATGGCCCGTCCCCCCGTCCCGCTCACCGGGGCCACGGTCGCTGGGGCCACGGTCGCTGGGGCCACGGTGGTGATGCTCAATTCCGGGCGGATCGACCAC
>JBEKNX010000195.1:0-8398 GCA_049522375.1 Acidimicrobiales bacterium
GTGGGCGCTCGACGGCCCGGCGGCGGCGCTGTCGGCCACCACTGTCGGACAGGGCCCGGGCACCCGCTTTGCCAATTTGAACCGCGTCCTGGCTGCTCGCCCCCCGGGCCCAAAGGACTGGGTGGTCCTGTGCGACGACGACGTCGCTTTCGCCCGCGGACGTCTCGACCAGGCCGTGGCTCTGGCCGCCGCCGCCGGTCTCGACCTGGCCCAACCGTCGCACAGCCCCCGCAGCTACCTCAACTGGTCGGTCGAACGTCACCGGCTGGCCAGCCGGGTGCGCCTCAACCGTTTCGCCGAACAGGGGCCACTGCTCATTTTGAGCCCGTACGCCCAGCAACGCGTGCTGCCCCTCCCCGAGGACCTGGGCATGGGCTGGGGCATCGAGGCGACCTGGGCGGCGGACCGCTCCCTGCGCATAGGCATCGTCGACGCGGTGATGGTCCGTCACCTCCAGCCTGTGGCGTGGGACGGCAACTACGACATCCACGCCGAAATAGACCGGGCCCGGGAACTGATGGACCGCTCATCGTGGTCGAACTGGGAGGAGATGCAAAAAGACCTAGGCCGGTGGTGGTGGTGGGAGGCCGCCCCTCCCTGGGCCACAGGCCGCGCCCAGGACGGCGAAGGTGACCCCCCGAGGACGTCCGCGCCGCCGGCTGGGTAAGCTCACCACACCCAAATCGCCCAGGAGGTACCAACTTGGGTCTCCACATATCTCAGGATGAAGCCGCCGACGAACTGGTGTCCAGCGACCCCTTGGCCCTCCTGGTCGCCATGGTGCTGGACCAGCAGATCCCGCTGGAGCGGGCGTTCAGCTCGCCCCGGGACCTGCGCGACCGCCTGGGGGGCCGGCTCGACGCCGCCCTCATCGCTTCGATGGCCCCGGACCAGCTGGCCTCGGTGTTCGCCGAGCGGCCCGCCCTGCACCGCTTCCCCGTCTCCAACGCGGCGAGGGTACAGCAGCTGTGCCAGGTGCTCATGGACGAGTACGACGGCAAAGCCGCACTGGTCTGGGAAGGTGCGGCCACGGGAGCCGAGCTGCTGCGGCGGGTGCGCGCCCTGCCCGGCTTCGGGGACCAGAAGGCCAAGATCTTCGTCGCCCTCCTGGGCAAGCAACTAGGAGTGCGGCCGCCCGGCTGGCAGGAAGTGAGCCGTCCCTTCGGGGACCCCGGCTCCTACTTCTCGGTGGCCGACATCACCGGGCCCGACTCGCTGGCCCGCGTACGGGCCCATAAGGCGGCGATGAAGGCGGCCGCCAAGGCCACCGCGGCCGAGCCGGCGGTCGCCGGCAGCTGAACAGCCCGGGCCAGGGGGTCAGTCGGCCCGCTCAGAGGGCCGAGCCGAGGTGGCGGTCGAACCAGCCCAGCAGCAGGGCTATGGCCCGGGGGTCGTGCACGAGGCCGTGCCCGGCACCGGCCAGGACGCGCAGTTCGGAGGACGCGTCGGCGGCATCGGCCAGCTCCCGGGCGTCGGTGAGAGGCACCACGTCGTCGCTGGCCCCGTGCACGATCAGCAGGGGCCGGGGCGGGATATTGGCGACGAGCAAGGAGGGACGGACCTCCTTGGCGTCCCGGGCCCACTCACCGGGCTCGGGTGGGTAGCCGCGCGTCCGCGCCGCCCCGGCGGCCGCCCTGGCCTGTGCCGAGATGCGCCGGGGCTCCGCGCCTCGCTCGGCGAAGTCGGCCAGCGGGGAAAACGCAGCCACGCCGGCCACCGAGACGTCCTCGCCGGCGGCGCAGATGGACAGCGTCCCACCGGCGGCAAAGCCGACGAGCCACGTCTTCTCGATAACGGGGACAGCCCGCAGGGTCTCTATACCGGCGGCCAGGTCGGCTTGCCAGCCGCCCAGCGAGAAGTCGCCGTCTGACAGCCCCGTGCCCCTGAAGTCGAACGTGAGGACGACGGCGCCCGTTTCGGCCGCCAACCGGATGGCCAGCTCCGGGAAACCCGAGCTGGGCGAGCCCGCCTTCTGGCTGGCCCCGGGGAAGCCGTGGGACAGCACGACGCCGTTGCGCCCGGCGCCGGAGGCGGCAGAGAAGTTAGGCCGGGCCAGGAAGCCTTTGAGGTCCGGGCCACCTTCGCCGTTGAAGACCACCTCTTCGCCGGTAGCCCGGCCATTGCCCCAACCGTTGGCGTTGGCGGGCGCCTTGCCGGAGCGGGTGCGCTTCTCCTCGGCCATAAAGCCAGGCTAATAGCCGAAGGCCACCAGGACAAAGCAACAAGGGGACGCGCCTAAACACGTCCCCTTGTCACAAATCAGCTGGAAAGGCGCGGGCAAACCGTTTGGTGTGCCGGGCGGGACCAGCTCCCGGCCGGGATACCCGGGTGTCTGGCTGGGATTTGACCAGGCGGTCCAGCGGGCCGTTAGCGGCCAGCCACCTCCGAGGTCCCAGGTTGACTACTACTGCTCAGCTGGACCACCTCCTTTCTTCGGTGAGCCAATATTACCGCGCGTCTTTCGTCGCGGGGGGATATTCGAGGAAGCGCTCGGGGCACCGCGGCCCCGGGGTGTCGAGACGGCCGAGGGGGCCGGCGGTGGCGGGCCGAGGGGGCCGGGTGGCGGGCCGATTTCCCGATTTTGTCAGTCGAAGCTGACGCACGGGTGGTCAGCTTAAGCTGACAAAACGACGAAAACAGGTCACACACGTCTCCGAAACCACCCCCGACGGGCCAAGCCAGTCCCATCGCCGGCCGCGCTCACCCGTCTCCACGACTATCCAATTTCTCCTACCTCCGTAGTGCTAATAGCGGGGGTGGAATAGCATGGTGGGCGATGCCAGATCCCCTTGCTGCCAACGTGCCCGGTGGCCCCCCCGGACCGGCCCTTTTCGAGGTCCGTGACCTCCATGTGTCCGTGCAGGGCACCGAGATCCTGCGGGGGGTGGACCTGGTCGTGCCCGCGGGCGAGCTCCACGCCCTCATGGGGCCCAACGGGAGCGGCAAGTCGACCCTGGCCAAGTCGCTGCTCGGTGCCCCGGGCTACGAAGTCACCGGGGGCCAGGTCATCTACCGGGGCGAGGACATAACCGCCTGGCCGACCGAGACGCGGGGCAAAGCGGGTATTTTCCTGGCCTTCCAGTACCCCGAGGAAATAGCCGGGGTACCCATGGTGCAGTTCCTGCGCCAAGCCCTCTCCGTGCGCAAGGGCGTCGACCTTTCCGTCCTCGAGCTGCGCCTGACGATAATGGACTGGATGCGCAAGCTCGACATAGACGCCTCGTTCGGTGACCGGTACGTGAACGACGGGTTCTCGGGCGGGGAAAAAAAGCGCAACGAAGTCCTGCAAATGGCCGTCCTCGAGCCTGATTTCGCCGTCTTGGACGAAACCGATTCCGGCCTTGACATCGACGCCCTGCGCGTCGTCGCCTCCGGCGTGCGCGAGGTGCGGGCCGCCCGGCCCCAGCTCGGCGTGCTCCTGATAACCCATTACCAACGGATCCTGGAATACCTCGAACCTGACCGGGTGCACCTGCTCGTCAACGGGCGCGTGGTCGACAGCGGCGGCCCCGACCTGGCCCGCCGCTTGGAGAAGGAAGGTTACGAAGCATGGCGGTGAGCAATTACGGCTCGCCTCTCGACGTGGCGAGGATAAAGAAGGACTTTCCGATCCTGGAGCGCATTGTTCACGGCAAGCGCCTTGTTTACCTGGACTCGGCGTCCTCCGCCCAAAAACCGCTGGCGGTGCTCGACGCCATGCAACGCTATTACGAGACGACGCACGCCAATGTTCACCGTGGCGTTTACCAGATCGCTCAGGAAGCGACCAACCTGTACGAGGAGGCGCGGGCCAAGGTGGCCGCTTTCATAGGCGCGGGGTCACCGGACGAGGTCGTCTTCACCAAGAACGCCACCGAGGCCGTAAACCTCGTCGCCTACAGCTGGGGCCGGGCCAACCTGGGCCCGTCCGACGCGCTGGTGACGAGCGAAATAGAGCACCACGCCAATTTCGTGCCCTGGCTCCAATTGCACCAGGAAAAGGGGACTGAGCTCCGGTTCCTGCCCTTGGGCCCGGACGGCACCCTCGACCTGGCCGGCCTGGACCGGCTGCTCGAGGGGGCCAAGTTGCTGGCCGTCACCGCCGCTTCCAACGTGCTCGGCACCCTGCCCCCGGTGCGCCTGCTGGCCGACGCCGCTCACGCCGCCGGAGCGCTGGTGCTGGTGGACGGGGCCCAGTACGTCCCCCACCTGCCGACCGACGTCGGCGAGATGGGCGCGGACTTCGTCGCCTTCACCGGCCACAAGATGCTGGGCCCGACGGGCATCGGGGCGCTATGGGCGCGACGGGAGCTGCTCGAGTCGATGCCGGCGTTCCTCACCGGGGGCGAGATGATCCGGGACGTGCGCTTGGACGGGTTCACCACCAACGACGTGCCCTGGAAGTTCGAGGCCGGTACGCCCCCCATAGCCGAGGCCATCGGTCTCGGCGCCGCCGTCGATTACCTCTACGGCCTGGGCATGCACGCCGTACGCGCCCACGAGCAGGCGCTGACGGCGTACGCCATGGGGGCGCTGAAGCAGCGCTACGGTGACGACATCACCATCCACGGCCCTTCCCCCGCGGCGGCCCGGGCGGGCATCGTCAGCTTCGCGTACAAAGACGTCCACGCCCACGACCTGTCGCAAGTGCTCGACCAGGCCGGCGTCTGCGTACGCGCCGGTCACCATTGCGCCAAACCGTTGATGCGCCGCCTCGGGGTGACGGCAACGGCGCGGGCGTCCTTTTCTGTGTACAACGACGAAGCCGACGTGGACGTCCTGGTGGACGCCATCGGCGAAGCCGACGTTTTGTTCGGCTGACATTTCGGAGAGCTGCCATGCCAGGCCTAGAAGACCTTTACCGCGAAATCATCCTCGACCACTACCGCAACCCCCGCAACCGGGGCGAGCTGGAGTCACCCCCGGCTCTTCGGGCCGAGGGCTTCAACCCGCTGTGCGGCGACGAGGTGGTGGTCTACCTCGACATGGACGGCGATGTCATCACCGACCTCAAGGTCACGGGGCAAGGCTGCTCGATCTCCCAGTCGTCCGCCTCCATGATGTCGACGGCGGTGAAGGGCAAGACGCTGGCCCAGGCCCGCTCGACCATCAAGGCCTTCCGGGCCATGATGTCGCTCCACGGCCAGGCCCTGGACGGGCGGGGGGACGGCACGGCCGGCGGAGGGGGCGCCGGGACGGCCGAGCCTGACGAAGAGGAGCGCAGCGGGGCCGAGGTGGCGGCGGCCGAGGGCGTGGCCCTGGGCGACCTGGAGGCCCTCCAGGGAGTGGTCAAGTTCCCGGTGCGGATAAAGTGCGCCACCCTCTCCTGGCACACCCTGGCCCAGGCCCTGGACGAAGCCGACAGAGGCGCCGTCTAACCGGCCGGTATGGCCCAGCCCATCTGCTGGGCGATCTCTTTGCACGTCGGGCACAGGGGGTATTTCTTGGGGTCGCGCCCCGGCACCCAGACCTTCCCGCACAGCGCCCGCACGGGCGTGCCGTTGACGATCCCCTCCACGACGGTGGGCCCCGCGCTTATGAACTCGCCGTCATCGGCCGAAACACCTTCCAGGACGATATGTGCCATGCGCTCATGGTCGCCGTCGAGCATCGGTTTAGGAGGGGCAAGGGAGACCTCGGGCATCACGCTCATACTCAAAGGCTAGCGCGCACATCCAGAAATGAAAGCCACTGCCCGCATTCGGCAGCCCGCACGTTGCGTGAAATACTCGCCGCTTTCCGCTTCGGCCAGCCAAGGCGGTTTGGTGAGTTATGGCTGCTCGATGGGCACAAGTAACCTTGGACGAAGACTTGCCAAACTCGGAAGAAGACATGGCTAAGCAACGACAAAAGCTAAATCCGCCCGTTCCCCCCGGGCCCCGAGGCCGCCACGAGCGCCTGCACCGGTGGGGCGCCCTGGTGGCCATCAGCTTGGCCATGCTCATGATGCTGATGGACTTCATGGCGGTCAGCGTCGCCCTGCCCGAGGTCCGCCTGAGCCTGGGCGCCTCGTTCTCCGAGATGCAGTGGGTCTTGGAAGCGTTCGTCCTCACCCTGGCCGCTTTCGTCCTCACCGCCGGCTACGTGGCCGACCTGGCCGGCCGCCGGACCGTCTTCCTGCTCGGCCTGGCCGTGCTGGCCCTGGGCTCGCTGCTGGGCGGGCTGGCGCCCAATGCCTATGTCCTGATCGGCGGCCGGGTGCTGCAGGGCCTGGGCGGGGCGCTCCTGATCGCCACGGGCTCGATCCTGATCGGCGAGACGTTCGGCTCCGGCCGCTGGCGGGCGGCACTGGCGGTATGGGGCACCGTGACCGGCCTGGCCGTCGCCTTCTCGCCCCTGGTGGGCGGGGCCATAACCTATTACCTGGGCTGGCGCTGGGTCTTCCTCATCGACGTGCCCACCTCGGCGGTGGCGCTGCTCGTCGGCGCCCTCACCATCAGGGACAAGGAGCCTGTGGGGCCCGAGGACGGTAGCGTCCTCGAACCTGTGCACGGCCCGGACTGGAAAGGGCTCGCCCTTTTCAGCGGCGCCATCGCCATCCTGGTCATCGGCCTGGTACGCACCACGACCACCCTGTCGGGCTGGGCGGCCAACGGCGCGCTGGCCTGCTTCGGCTGCACCGCCCTGTTGCTGGTGGGTTTCATCGCCGTAGAGGCCATCTCCCCGGCCCCCATGATCGACATCTCGCTGTTCCGCCGGCGCACCTTCACGGGTAGTTCGATCGCCGCCTTCGGGCTGTCGGCCGCCGTGCTGGGGCCGTTCTTGTTCCTGGTCCTTTATCTCTCGTACGACCTCGGCTACTCGGTCCTCGGCGTGGCCGTGCGGCTACTGCTCCTGACCGGTATGACGCTGCCCTTCCTGCCGCTGACGGGGGCGCTGGACCGGTTCGTGCCCGTCAAGTTGCTCATCTGCGGAGGCCTGGTGCTCGTGGCCGTGGGCTTCTGGCTCATGAGCCGCCTGACTGGTTCCAGTACCGTGACCGCGCTCATCCCCGGGCTGATCGTCGCCGGCGTCGGGCTGGAGCTTGTCAACCCCCGCCTGGCCTCGGCCGCTGTCGCCGCCGTCAAGCCGCCCTTGGCCGCCGTGGCCTCCCGGACCAGTACGACCTTCCGCCAGATCGGCACGGCCACAGGCGTGGCTGTGTTCGGCGCCGTGCTCGCCACCCGGCTCACCGACGACCTCAACGGGGCCCTTTCGGCCTCGCCCCGCCTGGTCGGGCAAGGGCCTCAGCTCACCACGCTCGTCCTCGACGGCCAGATCGGCCAGGCGGCGACGACCCCCGGCGCGCCGGCCGGCATGCTGGGGATAATCCACCGCAGCTTCGCCGACTCGATGCACGAAGTGTTCATGGTCGCCGCCGTGGTGGCACTGGCGTCGGCCGTCCTGGCCCTGTCGGTGCGGTCCCGCGACGTTCCCCGGTCACCGGTCCGCGGCGCTCGAGGGTACGAGCGTCGCCCGGCGCCCGTCGACGACGGTGCCTCGCTCGCCCTATTTCTGGCCCCGGCCGCTCAACCCGGCCCGGCGGCCCCCCTCGAGCCCGTGCCCGTCGGGAGCGGCCCGTCCGACGCCGACCTGGCCCCCCGCGGGCAGGCCGACGGCGGGCCGGCCGACGGCGAGACCGAACCGTCGGGGACCGAACCGTTGGGGACCGGACCGTTGGGGACCGGGCCGCTGGGGACCCAGCCCCTGGAGGCGACCACGGCCGACAACGGGCTCGTCGAGGGCGTCCCCGTCGAGGGCGTCCAGGTCGAGGGCGTCCAGGTCGAGGCCGGCGCCTTCCAGACCGAGGCCTTCCAGGGTGCGCCGGCCCCTGCCGGTGCCACCACGGGCGCCGGCTCCCGCTCGCTGAACCCGACGATCGACCTGACGCACGTCCAGCGCCATGTGCGCGGCCAGGTGACCGCCGCCAATGGCGAGCCCCTGGCCGGTGCCTCGGTGACGCTCGTGCACCCCAACGGCGACGAGGTGGGCCACACCATCGCCGGCGAAGACGGCTCTTTTGACATGGACAACATCGAAGAGGGGACCTACACCCTGGTGGCCGCCGCGCCCAACTACCGGCCCGCCGCCCGGGTGGTGGCCCTGAGCCAGGTTGAGACCAGGGCCATGGTCAGCCTCCTCGGGGTGGGTTCCCTGGTCGTGAGGATCGTTCGCGCCCGGGACGGGGTAGCCATCGCTGCCGAGCTCGAGCTCTTCAACGCCGACGGGGGCCTGGCGGCGCAGTACCAGACGGGCGACGACGGTGTGTCCATCCTGCCCGACCTGCTCGAGGGCAGCTACGAACTGGTGGTGCGGCGCGATGACTACTCGCCGGCCACCGGTCCCGTAGTAGTCCGGCGAGGCCGGACGGGCACGGCTGAAGTTCAGCTTGTCGGGCTCGGCCACCTGTACGGGGCGGTGCTCGACCCGGACGGCGGGT
>JBEKNX010000196.1:0-8345 GCA_049522375.1 Acidimicrobiales bacterium
TGTGCGGCGACCACTTGCAACTTAGGAAGCCTGGGATAAGAATGCTTCTTGGGAACTAGCGGAGGTGGGGCCATGCCCGAAATGACCCGGTACGAACACGGTGTGCCCTCTTGGGTGGACATGGGAGCACCCGATTACAACGCGGCACTAGGTTTTTACAGCCAGCTCTTCGGCTGGGATAGCCAGGACATGGGTGAGGAGGCGGGCCACTACCACATGGTCACCAAGGGCGGCCGAATGGTGGCCGGGATCGGCCCTGCGCAAGACCCCGGCCCGCCCCGGTGGACGATGTACGTCAACGTCGATGATGTCGACTCGATCGCTGAGGCGGTGGAGGCGGCCGGTGGGCGCGTCCTGATGGCCCCCATGGACGTCATGACCGCGGGGCGGATGACCGTCTTCGCCGACATCACTGGGGCGGTCGCTTCGGCTTGGCAACCTAGGGACCACCCGGGCGCGCAACTCGTGAATGAGCCCGGCTCGTTCACGTGGAGCGAACTGCACAGCTCGGACATCGACAAATCGAAGCAGTTTTACAGCGAGGTCTTCGGATGGGGCTGGGGCGGGGCGCCCGAGTACGCGGAGGTCCAAGTCGGGGGCCGCTCGGTGGCGGGCCTGATGCTACGTCGCCCGGAAATGCCTGCGGAGGTGCCCGACAATTGGCTCATCTACTTTGGCTCGGCTGACCTCGATGCGGACGTCCAAAAGGCTAAGGACCTGGGTGCCACTGTCGTCGTCCCGCCGACGGACATACCTAACATGGGGCGTTTCTCGGTCCTCATGGACCCCCAGGGCGGGAGTTTCGCCGTTTTCCAGGGCTAGCCGGGCCGGGCGGAGCTCCCATTTCCGACTCGTGGGACTCGCCGTCAACAAGTGCCTCCGTCCTGAGCGTAGGTTCCGACGGCGGCGGAGGGCCCTGCGGTTGTTCGCGCTATCCCCCGGCGGTTCAGGCCCGGGGAGCGAGGTGGCGGCGGCGCAGGTAGACACCGCCGGCTAGCGTGACCAGGCCGACGCCGACGAGCAGCGGCCGTCGGTGCTCGAGAGCGGCCCGGCCGGCGCGGGGCAGTTGGCGGTCGAGACCTGCTGGGGGCTCTCGGTGGGGACGCCGGCCACGGAGAGCGTCTCCTCTTCGAGGGCGCAGGGCGAGGCAGTGCCCAGGCACTGGAGGAAGTCGAGGGTCGAGCCGCCGCTACTGTCGGCCGTGACGGTCGGCGCGAAGTCGTTGTAGCCGGACGCTGGGGTGGCCAGGGTGTTGACGGGGCTGCTCGCGGTCGACGGGTAGGCGACCGAGTAGATCGACCAGGGAACGGGACTGCCGAACGTGGATCCCCGGTCGCTCGAGAAGTAGAGCGTGCCGCCGTCGGACGAGAAGAAGGGCATGGCGTCGATGGAGCCGCTCGTGCTCTGCGTGTACGCCGGGTTGGCGGGCGGGGTGCCCGGCGGGCACTCGGAGTTGGTCGTCCCGTTGGCCACGCTGTAGATGGCCTCGGTGTTGCCGCACGTGGAGGCGAACGCGATCGCGTCGTTGGTCCCTGGGAACGTGGCGCTAGCGACGCCCCCACCGGCCAGGACGCCCCCGGTCGCCAAGAGCCCGACGGCTGCCCCTATAGCCGCCCGGTCTAACCACATGCCGCGCCTCCTTGGGATCCTGGCTGTCATGCCCCTGCCCAGGGGTTGCGCGAATCTTCCCAGACCGAAATGAACGTCGTGCGGCTGATCGGTCCCGCCTCACCGACGCGGGTCGTCCGTATGTAGCGGCTGACCACCATCTTCAGGTTGACGCTCGGCTACAACCTGGCGTGCCAGTGCAACAGCCGCAGGGTGGCCGGTGACGGCGACCAGGAACGCGTCTCGCCCCAGGGCGTACAGCACGGAGTCGACCACAGCCCTCACTGAGGCCGTGCGTGGCACATCCTGCAGCAGGGCGATCTCGCCGAAGTAATCGCCGGGGCCGACGTTCAGGAGATGCACCCCGGCCCGCTCGATCCCGAGCTGGCCAGCGCCGACAATGTAGAAGCGATGACCGGGCTCGCCAGCATGGATCACTGTCTCTCCGGCTCGCACGGGCACCCGCAGGAGCGAGGCCGCGACTCGCTCCTTCATCGCGAGCGAAAGCGGAGCGAACATCGGTACGCCGTCGATGAGCTTGAGCCCCTCGGTGGGTTGGACCGTCTTGTCGATGTCGGCGAGCCGGCGGCCGGACACGAGGGCCAGCACTGGCAGGATCAGCCCGACGACCACGAGCGAGGTCCGATCGCCGACGCTCGCCACCACCCAAGGTGCGACAATCGAGCCGACTGCCACGGCCGTCATGGCCAGGGCCCAGAGCACCCCGAGCACGCTTGCTAACAGGTCGTCAGGAGTGCTCCGCTGCAGAAGCGTGATGAGCGCCACGTCCTCAAAGGCATTGGCCGCACCGACGGCCGCGAGACAGAGGATGGCCAAACCGAGTAGGGACAACGGCGCGAGCACGGCGATAGGAGCGCCCCAGAACAGGATCGCAGCCCCAAACGTCAGCGCCAAGCGCCTTGCGCTGAGCGTCGTCGCCGCGAACGCCCCGAGCAGGCCGCCGACACCGATCGCGGCGTTCAGGTACCCGACACCTGACGAGCCCGCATGGAACATCCCGAAGGAGGCGACGACAACGAGTACGTTGAGACAGCCGCGGACAAAGCATTGAGCACCTGCAAGCCCGATAATGAGGCGGAGCCGCGGTTCCTTCACGACTAGGCGCAGGCCGGCGCTGGTCCTGCGGATTGGGCCCGATCGCTCTGGCGCGCCGGCGAGCGAGACCGGTCCGAGAACCCTGACCCGAAAGAGGACGCCGACGCCGACGAGCAATGACACGCCAGCACCGATGAACGCCGAGCCGACGGTGACGAAAAGAACGATGGCACCAACGACTAATGGCCCCGTGAGGGCTCCGAGACCCTCGAACGTTGAGGTCGCCCCGTTCAAGGCGATCAGTTCGGTCGACGTGCGCGCCAGGGAAGGGAGGAGCGATTGCACGGCTGGTCTCATAAGGGTCGACGTAACACCGACGACCGCTGCCAGGACGAGCACGATCACCCGGTCGTCCGCCAGCGCCGCTACTCCGGAACCACCCAGCGCCGCCGCCTCAATCGCGAGCAGCACGAGCAACAGGCGCTCGCGGCGAAAGCGATCGCCTAAGCTCCCGGCGAAGGGGGCCACCACGCCGGCGGGCAGCAGCCGGACGAGACCTGCCAGGCCGACGGACGAAGTGCCACCGTGGTGGTAGGCGAACACACCGAGGGCGACAAAATGCGCCCACTCCACCGCGATCGCGATCCCCACGCGAACTCGACCCGGCGGATGTCGTCGTTGCCCAGCGCAGCAGCAAGGCCAGAGATCGACAGGCGCGCTCGACCCATGATGCTGGCACGATTGGTCCGGTTGGCACCTTCGGGCACGATCGCTGTCCGCTACATGTACATGGGAACAGAAGACATGACGGGCAGCACTATAGGAATCTAAGCCTTCGCGATGGCGTACTCCCAATGGCGCAGGAACGATTACCTCAGAGGAGCGCGAGCTAATAGACCGCGCCGTGGCTGCCACGGGGACCGACCTCACCGACTTCGTCGTATCGCACGCCTACGACGCCGCTCTCCGGGTGCTCGCTGACCGCGACCGCTTTGAGCTCGACGCCTCTGCCCTGGAGGCTTGGGAGGCCGTCAACGCTCGCCCGCCCCGGGAGCTGGCGGGTTTGCGGAAATTGATGCAACGGCCCTCGCCCTTTAGCGAGTGACGCCGTCGTACCGGCTCCCTGAGCCACTCGCCGGGCACCACGACCTGAGCGGGTTCCGGTGCCGCTCATCGGAGCAGACCGACTGGCTCTTGCGCTACGCTCGCCAGTCGGCCGCAACCGGGACCACGCGTGTCTTTGTCGTGACCGAGCACGGGGACGACCGGGTCGTCGCTTACTACGCCTGGTGCATGGCCCAGGTCCACGCTGAGGCCGCACCCGTCCGGCTACGCAAGGGGGCCGGTCGATACCCTCAGCCGGTCGCTCTGCTGGCCCGGCTCGGCGTCGACATCGACCACGAGGGCGACGGGCTCGGGACCGGCCTGCTCCAGGACGTCTTCGTCCGCCTGGTCGAGCTCGCCGACGACATCGGTTGCCGGGGCCTGCTCGTTCACGCCGAGTCCCAGGGAGCGCGAGATTTCTACCTCCACCTCGTACCCGAGTTCGAGCCCAGCCCCACCTACGACCTGCACCCTGTCCTGCTCATGAAGGACGTCCGTCGCACCCTCCTGAGTTGAGCGCGCCGGCTCGCCACGGAACTGCTCGTGCCCACCACGCTCGGTTGCCGGCCGTCGTGCCCGTCGATGTCATCGTAAACACCGGGGGCTGTCTGGAACTGTCCACTGGGATTGTCTTGCAGGTGTAATCCGTTGAGGGTCAGCTTGCCCCAGCCGGAGTCGACGACGTAGAAAATGGCGCCTCCGGTTCACGCTAGGTAAGTCGCTTCTATAGCTCAAGTCGATTTAGTAGAATCAAAGTCGTGAACGCTTTCGCCAATGCAAGGACCGCCGACGGCACAGCCGGGACGTTGCGGTCCGAGACGAGCACCATCGTCGTCGACGACAACGGACAGATAGACAGCGTCGTTACCGGTGAGCTGCCGCTGCCCGAGAGAGCCAGTACGTCGGAGGGGGCCCAGCGCGGGCCGGGCGGCCGAAGGGGGTCCCGCTCACGCACCGGGGCCAGATCTGGAACACTGTCACCAACGCCCGATGCCATTTCATGGACGAGAACGACCGTGCCTTACTGGCGGCCCCGCTCTACCACAAGAACGCGGCCACGGAAATGAAGGCCATGCTGCTTGTCGGCGGTTCCTCGGTGATCATGCCCGATTTCGACCCCGTGCCCTATCTCGGCGCCGTCGAACGCCACCGGGTCACCCTGTTGAGCGGCGTGCCCGCCATGTACCGCCGCCCGCTCAACGAAGTCGGGACCTCGGGAGGGTTCGACCTCTCCTCGGTGCGGTTGGCCAGTGCCGGCTCCGCCCCGGTCACGGTGGACCTGCTCGAAGACCTCCAGAAGGTTTGCGACGTGCCCGTGCTGGAGGGTTACGGGTTGACCGAGGGCGGCCCCATCGTCCTGTCCACCCCCCTCTGGGCACGAGGAAGCTCGGGTCTCTCGGCATCCCGCTTCCTGGGACCAAAGTGCAGCTGAGAGACCCCTCCGGTACGGTGGAGGTCCCGGTCGGCGAGGTGGGGGAACTGTGGGTCAGCAACCCGGGTGTGACGCTCGGATACTACGGCTTACCCGAGGTCACGGCCGACCGCATCCGTAACGGTTGGCTAGCCACTCGGGACCTGATGCGGCGCGACTCGGATGGGTACTTCTACTTCGTAGGCCGCACCGACGACATGATCAACGTGGCCGGGGAGAACGTCTACCCCAAGGAGGTCGAGCAGGTCCTCCTTCGCCACCCTGCCGTGAGAGATGTCGCCGTGGTGCCGGTGCCCCACCCGGACAAAGGGGCCGTGCCGGTGGCCTTCGTGGTCGTCGACCCGGCGGTGCCGTTCAGCGCCGAGGAACTGGTGGCCTTTTTCCATCAGACCGGTCCCCACTTCGCCTACCCGCGGGCCGTTGAGGTTGCCGACGGCCTGCCTCTTACCGGTACCGGTAAGGTCGACAGCCGCGCTTTGGCCCAGACGGCGCGGGAGCTGTTCGCGTGAGCGAGCACTTGATGAGAGCAGCAGTGGTAAGCCGGCACGGCGGTCCTGAACAACTGGAGTACAAGCAAGCCCCACTGCCCGAGCCCCCTGCCCGCTGGGTGCGGTTGCGGGTCCTGGCCTGCGCGCTCAACATGCTCGATGTCTTCGTCCGCCGGGGCATGCCCGGTGTGCACCTCGACCTGCCACACGTCCCCGGCGGGGACGTGGTCGGCGTGGTCGAGATGCTGGGTGAGGGGGCTCAAGGCCCGGCGCCGGGCACCACAGTCCTGGTGGATCCCAGTGTCGAGGGGCGGGCGCTGGGCGAGGACATCCCGGGAGGGCTGGCTGAGCGCGTCGTGGTACCGGCCGGCAACTGCCTGCCATTGGACGTTCCCCGTGCTGATGCCCGCTTGTACGCGGCTCTTCCCATCGCCTACGGGACGGCACGACGCATGCTGTTCACTCGGGCCCAGCTCCAGTCCGGGGAGACGGTAGTCGTGTTGGGGGCGGCCGGCGGTGTGGGTGTGGCCTGTACCCAACTGGCCAGCGCCCTTGGGGCACGCGTGATCGCCTGTTCCTCGTCCGGATCCAAGCTTGCCCGGCTCGCCGAGCTGGGAGCGGCCGAGCTCGTGAACACCTCGGAGGCGGACTTTTCCGCTCGGGTCTGGGCCTTGACCGGGCGAAAGGGAGCCGACGTCGTGATCGACTACCTGGGGGCAGACACGTGGGAGCGTTCGGTCCGCGCCCTGCGCCGGGGCGGTCGGCTCCTGACATGCGGAGCGACCACCGGTTTCCTGGCCCAGACCGACCTGCGGTACGTGTGGACGCGCGAAATCGACATCAGGGGCTCGAACGGGTGGGAACGCCAAGACCTCCTTGCCCTGGTCGAGCAGGTGCAGCAAGGGCGGCTCAAGCCCGAGATCCACGGCGTCTACCCATTGTCGCAGGCGGGCGCGGCCGTGGCTGAGCTGGAGGAGCGCCGTGCCCTGGGAAAGGTGGTGGTTGTGCCGGATGCGGAGCTCTGAGCTGCAAGCGCTGTTGGATGGGTCTCCTCTCCACCGGGGGTTGGCCCTAAGGGTGACCGAACTGACCGATAGTTCGCTCACGTTGGAAGGCGAGGCCGGCGAGGGGCACGTCCACAGCGCCACCAGCCGGGTGGTGCACGGAGGAGCTCTGGCTGTGGTCCTTGACGCCGCCGCCACCCTGGTCCTGGTGCACGTGACCGGAGCAGACTGGTCCACCGTCGACTTCCGGGTCGACTACCTGCGCCCGGTGCTCACCGGCCCCCTGGTGGTCCGGGCGGTGCCGGACCACGTAGGCCGGCGGATCGGCCGAGCCAGCGCGGTGCTGGCCTCCGGCGGCCAGGGTCCACCGCACGTTCGCGCCGTGGGCACCTTTGTGCGCTCTCAGCCGGGACCGGGGCCCCAACGCAGCGAGGCAAAGAGATGACCGTAACCATCGACCACATCCTCTATGGCTGCGCCGATGTCGAGGCAGCACGGCTGTCCATAGGCGCTCTAAGCGGTACGGCGCCGGCCAACGGCGGCCGGCACTCCGGCCTCGGGACCCGCAACGCCCTCTTGTCGCTCGGGCTGCACACCTACCTCGAGGTCATCGGGCCCGACGAGCAGCAGCCAGAAGTAGGCAGGCCCTTGCCCTTCGCGGTCGGCAGCCTTCGCCATCCGTCCTTGCGGACCTGGGCGGCCCGGACGGACGACATCGAAGGCGCGGTGAAGGCCCTGCTTTCGGCCGGCCACGATCCCGGACCGGTGGTGGAGGGCAGCCGGCTCCTGCCCGATGGCGAGGAGCTGCGCTGGGCGATGACGTCGGGGGAGCAAGGGCCCGAGGTTTCCGTCGTCCCCTTCCTCATAGACTGGCGGGACAGCGTGCACCCGGCGGTCACCTCGCCGCCCGGCCTCCTGCTCGAGCGCCTCGTCGTCCTGACGCCCGAACGGGGGGCTGTGACCAGGGCCCTGGACGCGCTGGGCGTCGAAGGGCCGCTCGAGGTCCGCGCTTCGCCGGCGCCGGCCCTATGGGCCGAGCTCTCCGGCCCTGAGGGGCTCCGGCTGTTCCTCTCCTCCTGAAGCCCGCGGCGGGCCCGAGGCTCCCGGCGCCGACCGCAGCCGCAGTTGGCCGGGCTACGGCCCCGGCTGGCGCGTCGTTTCGACGGTCGCCCCCAAGGCGAATCGGGGGACCGCCCGCTGCGTCCACGCCGGCAGCCACCAGTTGGCGGCGCCGAGGAGCTGCATAACGGCGGGCACGAGCACCATGCGGACGATCGTCGCGTCGACGAGCACGGCGACGGCGAGCCCGAGGCCGAACACGTCGAGGATGCGCAGCGGGTCGCCCACGACGAACGAGCCGAAGACGCAGACCATAATGGCGGCGGCCGCGGTGATGACCCGGGCACTGCTGACCAACCCATAGCTGACCGCCTTGGTGTTGTCGCCGCTCCGTAGCCACTCCTCACGCATACGAGACAGGAGGAACACCTCGTAGTCCATAGACAGGCCGAACATGATGGTGAACATCATTAGCGGGATCCACGGGTCGATCGGCCCCGGTGCCGTCCCGAACAGTTCGCCTAGCCATCCCCACTGGAAGACGGCGACGACCACCCCATAAGCGGCGCCGATCGATAACAGGTTCATCGCCGC
>JBEKNX010000197.1:0-8342 GCA_049522375.1 Acidimicrobiales bacterium
CCGATGACGTCATCCAGTTCGTCATGGTCACCGCCGGGTCCGTGGGCCGCAACGTCTCCGAAGTGCTCCGGGTGCTCGACGCCCTGCAGACCGACGAGCTGTGCGCCTGCAACTGGCAGAAGGGCCAGCCCACGATCAACGCCGCCGACCTCATGCACCAGGCGGCCTGACCATGAGCCTCGAGGCCGTCAAGGACGTGCTCCCCGAGTACGCCCGGGACCTGAAGCTCAACCTGGGCGGCCTCGTCAACGCCTCGCCGCTCAGCGAGCAGCAGCTGTGGGGTGCCATCGCCGCCGTGGCGGCGGCGTCGGCGCCCTCACCGGCGGTCGCCCAGCTGGACGAAGAGGCCAAGCAGCGCCTGTCCGCCGAGGCCTATTCGGCCGCCCATGCCGCCGCCGCCATCATGGCCATGAACAACGTGTACTACCGGGCCAAGCACCTGCTGGCCGACATGGGCGTCACCAGCTACGCCAACGTCCCGCCCCGCCTGCGCATGCAGGTGATCGGCAGCCACGGCGGAGCGCCCAAGGAGGACTTCGAGCTGTGGTGCTTCGCTGTCTCGGCGGTCAACGGCTGTGGCTCGTGCCTGGTCTCCCACGAGCAGGAGCTGCGCAAGGCCAACATGTCGACCGAACAGATCCATGAAGCCCTGCGCGTCGCCGCGGTCGTAAAGGCCGCCTGCGCCACGCTCAGCGCCGAAGTGGCCCTCGCCGGCGCCTGAGCCTGCGGGCCGGCGCCTGAGCGTGGCGGCGTCTCAGCCTGGCCGGCCTCCGTCGGGCACAAGGGCGGGCCTCCGCCCGGGGCAGGCGCGTCAACAAGCCCGCTGCCAGATGAGCGCCTTGGCCAGGGCGCCCCATTCGTAAACGACGTCATAGGCCAGGGCCGGCAATGACGGCCGGGGCTCGACGACCACCTGGACGGAGCCGTTGAAGCACCGCTTCACGCGGACCCGGGCGCGCGTCGCCTGGGCCAGGGAGGTGACGAAGATGAGGCTGTGCCAGCCGTGCTGGCGAGCCTGGTCGGCGGCATAGCGGGCCTCGCCCATGGTGCTGAACGGGTCAGGCCGGAAGCACTCCAGCCGTACGCCGGGGAAACTTGTCAGGGGGCAGTTCCACTCGACCGACGCCACCGAGACCAGCATCACCGGCGCCGCCCGCTCCCGGGCCAGCTCCTGGGCCACCTGCCAGCGGCGCCCGGGGAAGTTGAGGACAACGACGGCGTCGGCATGGGCACCGGCAACGGGGTCGTGCGCCGGCCAGACGAACAACTTGGCGCTGAGGGCCACCCATAACAGGACGAGCACCAGCACCAGTGCGGTCGCCCGACGGCCCCGCCGCTTGGTCTTCTTCGTCGCCCGACCGGCCACCATCCCGCCAAAGTACGGCCTCGCCCGGCGCCCCGCGCGCACCCCGGGCGCCGATCACGAGCGCGCCTCCCGAGCGCGCCTGCCGAGCGCGCCTGCCGAGCGCCCGTGCCGGCGCCCATGCCGGCGCCCATCTCGAGCGGCGGTAGCCGGCGACGAGGTCGCTGAATTGCGGCACGCTATAAGCACTGGCAACCTGGCTCGGTGACCAGCGCCGGGCGCCCGCGGTGGCGGCCCACCGTCAGCCTGATGGGGGTCGAGCTGGACAACGTGACCGAAGACGAGGTGCTCGAACACGTCTTCTCGTCGTTGCCGGCCGGGCGAGGGGGGTGGGCCGCCAGCCTCAACGTCGACATCTTGAGGCAAACCGTCGCCGACCCCACGCTGCGCCGGTTGATGGCCGGTGCCGACCTCGTGCTGGCGGACGGCATGCCCATGTTGTGGGCCGGCCGCTTGCAGGGCACGCCCGTACAGGCCCGGGTGCCTACCTCCGAGGCCATTTACTCCCTGTCCGCCCGGGCGGCGCGCCAGGGCGTGGGTGTGTTCTTCCTCGGCGGCAACCCGGGCACGGCCGAGGCCACCGCCGCCGTCATGGCGGCCCGGTACCCGGGCCTGGCCACGGCGCACGCCTGCCCGCCCCCGGGCTTCGAGAAGGCCCCGGCGGCTATGGACGACCTCACCGCCACGCTGGAAAAGAGCAAGTCAGGCGTCGTCTTTTGTGCCTTTGGGTGCCCTAAGCAAGAACGCCTGATGGACGCCCTGCGCGACCGCTTCCCTCACAAGTGGTTCTTCGCCGCGGGCGGGACTTTCAGCATGATCGCCGGCGAGGCCCCCAAGGCCCCGGAGTGGATGAGAAAGCTCGGCCTCGAGTGGGTGCACAGGCTCCGCCTGGAGCCCCGGCGCCTGTTCGTCAGGTACATCGTCCACGACGTCCCGTTCTGTTTGCGGCTCATGGCGGCCAGCGCGCGAGCGAGGCGGGGGAGCGGCGCGGCCGCCGGGAGCTCGGCCGGGGAGCCGGCGCGATAGCCCCTGGACGGCCTGTCCCGACCCGGGTTGTCGGGACCGACAACTTTTCTTGATAGGCGATGCTAACGTACCACCTATGCCGCTCGAACGACCACCGAGAGCAGTCGTTTTAGGCCGGGCCCGCGTACCCTCGGTAGGGGACCGGGTGCCATGGGTAGAGTCGCTCCAACCCCCGGAGCAAACCCTGCCCGGGGCCCGAGAGGTAGCGGTAAGTGTGCCGCTCAAGCGCCGGCCAGACGACACTTGTCAATCCCCTAAGCACACCGATACACCAGTCGAGATAACGGCGGTCAACTAATGTCACAACCGATCATGGGAGGCGCCCAGCGCTCGGACATCTCACTCGACGGGGACGCCCAGCGCTCGGACGTTGCACTTGACCTGACGGCGGCCGGGATACCGGGCTGGGTACCCGTAGCGGCAACGGTCGCCCCCGTCACCGAGCCGAGCCCGGCTGTCCCTGAGCCACCTACCGTGGGAGCTCGCGAGCTCACTCTGAGTGAGACCAGCTCTTCTGCCGTCAGCTGGGGCAAGGCGCGCCGCGCCCGTTCGTGGCTGTACCTACTGCTCCTGGCCGACGTGGCTAGCCTGGCGGAGTCTTTCATCTTCGGCGCCGCCCTGCGCCAGCCTTTCGGGCCCGCCGAAGGCCCCTCGCTGAGCGCCAGCGTGACCCGCGAGCTACCCTACCTCCCCCTCTACATCCTGGCCATGGCCCTGTACGGTCTTTACCAGCGCGACCAGCGCCGGTTGCGGACCACTTCGTTCCTGGACATCGGCCGGCGTAGCCACGCCCTGGCCGTCGGCGCCGTCGGCTCGCTGGCCGTTTCCGCCGGCCTGGCCCGACTCTTCGGCTGGCCCAAGTTGGGCTGGGTGGAAGTGGTGCTGATGAGCCTTCCGGCCACCGCCCTCATGCCCCTGGCGCGCGCCGGCGTGGGCCAAGTGATGCGCCACCAGGGCACCCTGCGGTCGCGTGTGGTGATCGTGGGCTCGGGCACCGTCGCTTCTTCCCTGGCCCATCGCCTGAAGTCGTGCCCCGACATCGAACTGGTCGGCTACGTCGACGACGCGCCCCTCCTGTTGCCGGCCGGGCACCTGGGGACGCCGCTGGGAGCGATAACGGATCTACCGCGCATCTGTGCGCAAACCGGCGTTGACCGTGTGCTGGTGGCCTTTTCTCGGAGCTCACCGTCCTGGGTGGTCGAGATGCTCCGCCGGCTTCCTGCCAACGTTCGGATCAGCGTCGTCCCGCGCCTGTTCGAGCTGGTGACGTGGCAGTCCCACATCGAAGAACTGCACGGCCTGACGGTCATGGACGTGGCCCCGCCCAGCCTCGGCCCGATCAGCCGGGCCACCAAGCGTTCTTTGGACATCGTCGTCAGCTCGGCCACGCTGCTGGCCCTGGTCCCGTTCATGGTGGTCACCGCCATAGCCATAAAGGTCACCTCGCCGGGGCCGGTTTTCTTCCGCCAGGAGCGGATCGGCTACAAGGGCAGGACGTTCCGCATCATCAAGTTCAGGACGATGCAAGACGGTGCCGACGAGATCAAGATCGACCTGCGTGACCACAACGAGGTGGACGGCCCGCTGTTCAAATTGCACCACGACCCCCGTGCCACGTCCGTAGGCCGTCTCCTGCGCCCGTACAGCCTGGACGAGGTGCCGCAGCTGTTCAACGTGTTGGCCGGCAATATGTCGTTGGTCGGGCCGAGGCCGTTCGTGCCCGACGAGTCCGCCGGGATAGACGGCTGGGCCGCCCGCCGCTTCGAGGTCCGGCCGGGTATGACCGGGCTGTGGCAGGTATCGGGCCGCAGCGACCTGCCCTTCGAGGAGCTGCGCCAGCTCGACTACGCCTACGTCGCTTCGTGGTCTTTGTGGTGGGACATCAAGATCCTCTGGCATACACCGGGGACCGTGTTCGGTCGTCTGGGCGCCTACTAACTGGCCCCCGGTACCGGCCGGGGCTAATTAGCCCCGGGTACGGCGCGCTGGGCTCCTCGCCTACGGCGCCACCAGGAGCTCACGGTGCTCTTGATACGACGGGGCCCGACGACGGTGAACACGTACACGGCCAGGCCCACACCGGCGGGGGGCACACATTCCAGCAGCCCGATGGGGCCGGTACGCACGTAGGGGTGGACGAGGAACTCGAGGACCACGGTCACCAGCGCCGCCAGCATGGACCGCAGCACCGGCATCTGGCGGAAGAAGTTGGGGATGTCCGGCCTTATGCGCCGACGGGCCAGGCGCAGGAGGTAAATGGCGCTCAAGGCCTGGGCCGCGCCGGCACCGACGGCCACGGGCAGTGCGCCGATAAAGGCCAATGGCAAGATGAGCACGATATTGAAGACCATGGAAACCAGGCCATAGCGCATTTCGAGCTCGGCCCGGCGCATGGTCGTTATGTAGATGTTCTGCATCCCCGCCGCCAATGGGAACATACCGCCCCCCACGGAGGCCACCGCCACCCACCCGCCGAGGTCGAACTGCCGCCCCAGCCAAGAGGTCACGCCGAAATAGGCCGCCGCCATGGCCACCGCGCTCCACCCGGTAACGGCTACCACCCAACGGTGCTGGAGCGTCCGGTACTGCTGGAAAGCCGCCTCAGGGCCGCCCTTACCGTAGGTGTTGCCGAGCTGGACACTGGCCGGTGCGAGGGCGTTGGTGGCAACACTGGAAAGCTGGGCGGCGAACGAGTTGCCCGAGTTGTATATCCCTACGGTCCTCACCGACAGGGCCGTGCCGACAATGACCGTGTCCAGTTGTACGTTTATGAGACCGGCGAGCCCGGCTACCTGCATCCTCGACGAGAACGCGAACAACTGGCGGGTCTCTCTCCACGGCAGCAGGCCGACGCCTTCCCGGGACAGGTAACGCAGGGCAGTGGGGGCGATGATGGCGACGGTGGCCACCTGTTGCACCACGAAAACCACCGCCACGCCCTTCAGCCCTTTGTGGTAGTGCACGGCCCACACCAAGCCGACCACCCAGAGGACATAACAGGCGAGGCCGGCCTGGATCGCCCGGTCGAAGCGCTGGCGGGCCACCATGACAGCGGCCACGACGTTGTGGGCGAACCCGAAGGTGATCAGCACGCCCAGGGTGCGGAGAAAAAAGATGCTCTCCGGCCGTAGAGACGGGCTCATCGAGAGGGAATGGACTATAAGCGGTGATATGAACCAGTCCACGACACCGGCCACAGAGCCGAAAATGGTGACGAACAGGAGCAGGGTGAGCAACAACCGCGTGGTGGCCACCCTGTCGTCGGCACCGGCATAGATCGGGAAATAGCGGCTCGCCACCGAGCCGAGCCCACCGTTGAGGCTGGACAGGAAAGCAGTGATGGTGAACGCCAGGACGAACATCCCGTAGCGCTCGATCCCCAGGCCATGGATCACGAAAGGTGTGAGCACCAGGTTGCCCCCGGCGGTAAGGATCTGAGAGGCGGTTACCCACGTGAAGCCCCGGACGATCACACTCAGTGGTGAACGGCTTTCCTCGCTCTTCGCCGGGGCCGGCGGTCCCGCAGGAGGTAGGGGGCGCACCCCGGACTCGGCCAGCGTCCCGTCCACAGAAGCTGCGGTAGCCCGAAAAGGCGGCCAAGATGGTGCCGCGCCCTCCGGCACAGGCGTTTGCTCGTCTGGCACCAGGACAGATGTTACAGCAGCTAGTTCGACCGCTCGCTCACTTGGACCGGAAAGGGCGCCGCCCCTGACAGTAGCGGGGGCGGCGCAAAACGCGAACATTCTGCCGCACCGCGCGCGTTTGCCGACGGCTTTCGTGGGTAAGCTTTCCGACGTTGGCCCTCCGCGGCGGCCTGGTTTTACGCGCTGGCGCGAAAGGTTAAGAAGTAGACCAGACTGGTGGTCGCGGAGACGAAATTCACAAGCTAGGAGGCCCTTTTGAGGTCCGTGGTCAGGTACGAAGAGAGCCCAGAAGCCCATCGAGACGTCATAAACTATGGCGCCCCGGACCTGGGCGACCGCTCAGACCTCGAACTCATCCCTTCCCCCACCCCGCCGGAGGGGTTCCAGTCCATCGGGCGCTCGGCCCTCTCCCACCCCGGCGTGGTCGGTTTTCTCCTCGCCATCGGCCTCGTGGCCGGTGCCGTGGCCGGTTATGAACACCCGGTGACCTACACCGCGCAAGCCAAGTTGTTCGTCGGCCGGACTTCCGGGCTGGCCGAGGACGAGGTCCCCGGACTGGGCGTCGCCGTACAGGGGCTAGCCGCTGACTACGCCCGGCTCATTACCGCCACCAACGTTGTGTCCGCCACCGAAGCCACGCTGCACACCTCCACGCTCCCAGGCTCCTTGTCGGCGTCCCCCGTCCCCGAGTCGTCGGTCATCAACGTCACGGCCAGCGCGTCCAACGAGGCGGTCGCCATCTCCCTTGCCAACGCCGGTGCCGCCGCCCTGACCAAGGTCGTGACCCAGGTCACCGATGACACCCAGGCCCAGTTGCAACCGATATAGCAAAACTACAACAAGGCCGATTCGGCGGCCGAACAGGCGGCCGCTACCGCCAGCCTTCTCCAGACGGAGCTCAACGGCTACGTAGACAAGCTCGGTAACCAGTCGCCGACGCCGGCCGAGCAGGCCTTCGAACAGTCGCTCATCGCCCAGATCGCTCAGGCGCAAACTCAGGCGGACACGGCCCGGATGCAAGCGAGCGCCTACATGAACCAGTACCAAGCGGCGGTGCCGCCCCTGCAGGCCCAGCAGGAGATGGTCCAAGAGGTGGGCCAGGCGGCCTACACCGGGAGCAACCGCACGTCGTACACCGAGGCGGCGGGCCTGGGTGGCGCCGTGGCCGGGCTGGTCATCGGCTTGGCCGGAGCATCGTTCATCGACTCCCGCCGAGGCCGGCGCAACGCTACTGCATTCGCGAACTGACACCGGCGACCTGTAGGTACCGCCGTGCATCGGTTCCACTTCGTTACCCAGTTCCTGCAAAAACCTGACGCGCCCGATATAGCCATTCTCGCCATCATCGTGCTGGGCGCCCTGGCGCTGGCCTATTTGCTTAGCCAGGTCGAGATCACCGTCCTGGCCATCCTCGCCATCTTGCTCGAGGTTTTCTCGGGCAACTGGACCTTGATGAGCATACCGGTGCCCCTCGACCGCGTCGCCTTCGGCATCACCTTGTGCAGCCTGGTACTAAAGGGGGCGCGCAATGTGAGCGCCCGCCGGCTCGCGGTACGTCCGGTCCACATCGCCCTGCTATGCGCCACCACCTGGGCCGTCTGCTCGGCCATAATCGCCGGCACCATCGGCAGCGGCCTCGGCTTTTATGCCTTAGTGGACCGCTTCGGCCTCGTCCCCTTCATATGGTTCCTCCTGGCCCCCATATTTTTCGGGACGGCCAGGCAGCGAAGACTTCTCATCGGTGCCCTCGCCGGCCTCGGGCTGTACCTCGGCCTCATCGGCACCATGGAGGGCTTGCACCTCTACAAGTTCATCTTCCCGCACTACATAGCCAACCCCAACGTGGGCATCCAGTGGGGACGCGCCCGGGGGCCGATCCTGGAAAGCACGGGCGACGGTTTCTGTACCTTCGTAGGCGGGACGGCCGCCGCCATCGGCCTCAAGTTGTGGAAGACGACCTGGGTACGGTGCCTATGCCTGGCGGCCATGGCCTTGGACCTGGCCACGCTGTTCTTCACCCTGACCAGGGGTGTCTGGATCGGCGCCTTGGCCGGCATCGTCATTGCCATGCTGCTGAGCCGCCGGACGCGGCGGGTCCTGGTCCCGGGGCTGGTCGTCGGCGCTTTGGTGGTGGGCACCAGCCTGGCCGCCTCGCCCACCTTACGGACGGCGGTAGTTGGGCGAGCCGAGAGCCAGTCACCAGTGTGGGACCGGGCGAACACAGACCTGGCCGCCCTGCGCATAGTGGCCGAAAAGCCCTTGACCGGGGTTGGATGGGAAAACTTCGTCAACGTGGCCCCGGACTACAT
>JBEKNX010000198.1:0-8310 GCA_049522375.1 Acidimicrobiales bacterium
CCTGGAGGCGGAAGCTCTGGTGAGCCGCCGGCCCCATGCCCACGACGGCCGCCAGTGCGTAATAATCATCACCGAGGAAGGCAGGGCGGCACTGGCCCAGGAGCGTGCCAAGAAACACGCCTGGCTGGCCGTCCGCCTCGCCGCGCTCGACCCCGCTGACCGTTCGACCCTAGCCCTGGCCCTTCCAGCCCTGCGCCGGTTGGTGGGCCACTAGAAGGAGGCCTGTCCACTATGGCTCTACCTACCCGTCCCTTGGGTAAAACGGGGATGGACATCACGCGTGTCGGCTTCGGCTCGTGGGCGGCCGGCGGGGCCGGCTGGGCCTTCTCCTGGGGGCCGCAGGACGACGAGCAGTCGATATCGGCCATCCGCCGCGCCGTGGAGAGGGGGGTCAACTGGGTCGACACCGCAGCTGTGTACGGCCTCGGGCATTCCGAGGAAGTGGTAGCGGCCGCCATGGAGGGCATACCCGTTGCCGACCGGCCCAGGGTGAGCGGCTGCAGCGCAACCTGGCCCTGGCCGCAGCGCTGCAGCCCATCGCCGACGAGCGGGGGACGTCCCGGGCGGCCATCGCCGTGGCGTGGGTACTGGCATGGCCCGGTATCACCGGGGCCATCGTGGGCGCCCGCGACAACCAGCAGGTCGACGGCTGGCTGGCGGCCGGCGAGGTCGAGCTGACCCCCTCCGAGCTCGAGCGGATCGCCGGTGCGATCGAGTCGACGGGGGCGGGGGAAGGCCCCGTCAGACCGCCTCGGTGAGCCAAGGCGCGGCGCCGGTCCCCGCTTAGAGGATTATGCGGGCCAGCCGGCGCCCTACCTTCAGGTAGTAGTCGCCGGTCAAGCCGTTGAACTTGCTCTTCAGGACCTCGCCTAGAGGGGCGCGGACCTCGTCCGGCGTCAGGGGGACCTGCTCTTGGGCGCCGCCGTTGGCGGGCTCCACCACCAGGCGTAGGCCTTTTTGCTCGGCCACCCGCCGCACTTCGCCGTTGCTGGCGGCAAAACCGATCGACTTGACGATCTCGACTATCGGCTGAGAGAGATCGGCGACCGCGGGCAGGTCGTGCATGCCGGCGTAGTTACGGCGAGAAAAGTGAGCCGCGAACTCTTCTCGCGCCCCCATTGCCGCGTCCACGCCGTGCAGGGCGGCGGTGACTTCGCCGGCCACGATCTTCTTCACGTCCCGGGGGTGCGCGGAGCCGATCGCCAAACGTTCGGCCAGGATGACCATTTCCTGGGCCTGCCATTCTGACAGAGCTTTCAGGTAAGGCGCCATCAGGCGGTCGGGGACCGACATCACCTTGCCGAATATCTCAGCCGGGGGTGCCGTCAGCGGCACGTAATTACCCCTCGACTTGCTCATCTTCGCCCCCGTCCCGTCGGTCCCCTCCAGCAGGGCCGTGGCCACGACCAGTTCGGGCTCCTGGCCGCATATCTCCATCACCTTGCGGCACATCTGCATGTTGAGGAACTGGTCGAGACCGCCGACTTCCAGGTCGCAGCGGACCTCCACCGAGTCCAGGGCCATGGCCACCGAATAGAGCAGCTCGGCCAACGACAAGCTGTAGCCGGCCGAGATCCGGTTGCGGAAGTCCTCGCGCTGGAGGGACATCGACACCGGGACGTGCGCGGTCACCTCGATGAGGCGGGGCAGGGTCACCTGGCGCAACCAGTCCCCGTTGTGGCGGAACTCGGCCCGGGAGAAATCGAAAAAGGCCGAGGCCTGGTCCCGATATGTAGCCAGGTTGGCTGCTATCTCGTCGTCGGTGAGAGCGGGCCGTTCGTCGGAGCGGCCGCTCGGGTCCCCGATCTTGGCCGTCACGTCCCCGACGATGAACACCACTTTGTGGCCCATGCGCTGGAAGCGGTCCAGCACCAGGATGGGCACGGCGTGGCCGAGGTGAACCTCGGCGCCCGTCGGGTCGATGCCGAACTTGGCCACAAACGGGCGGCCCTTTCGCGCCGCCTCGGTCATCCGCGTCGCCAAGGCAGCGGCCGAGGGCTGCAGGTGGTCGCAACGCTCGGCCACCAGGGCCGCCTGCTCGGCCGGGGACATGTCCGAGAAATCCATGCGCCGGCGCTGGTAGGTCAGCTGCAACAGGTCCCAGACGACGGCGTCGTCGGCCAGGTCCGCCGCCGCCAGCAACGCGCCCGCTTGCTCGACGGACTTGCTCAGGCGGGTCATGGGGCTCTTTTCCGTTTCATACCGTGGCGTTTCAGCCTAATGTCGCCAGGCCTCGGCCGGCGCATTTGGGCCGGTGCAGGCCGGCGTCGCCCTGGCCGGCTAGGCCACATCACTGCGGAAGACGCGCGTGGCCCACACCAGGGTGAGCACGCACAGGGGCACGAGCACGGCGAAAGCCTGCCAGGTGGCCGAACTCGCTAATGTCTGGCAAATGCTTGCAGGGAAAGGATCCCGGGCAGGAAGTCGTCGATGGCATGACCGTGGGCGCTGGGGGTTACCTGGCCCGGGCGACGATGTTGAGGCGCACGTAGTCGAGGGTCGGCACCGGCATGGCCGCCGCCACTCGCTCGGTGAACGCCCGCCGTTGCTGCGGCTCGAGGGTGGCCAGGTGTTCCCGGAGGCAAACCGTCTGGAGGAAGTCCACCAAAGCGCGGCGGTCGGAGAACGGGACCGGCTCGGGGTGGGACCAGACCCTGAGGTCGCCGAAACCGGCTCGCTCCAGGCGCCTCGAGGTCTCCTCGGGCGAGGCGTACAACCAGGTGCCCGCTCTTTCGACGCCCAGAGACCTGACCACTTCGAGCAACCCGGCGATGTTGCCCTCGCCCCCGCACTGAGCTACGAGCTGGCCCCCGGGGCGCAGGACGCTACGGATGTTGGCGAACAGCTTGTCGTGGTCCGTCACCCAGTGGAAGGTGGCCGTCGAGAACACCGCGTCCAGGGCACCGGTGCCGGTGAGGTCCGCCGGGCCCAGGTCGAGCAGATCCATGTGGAGGAAGCTCACCCTCCCGGCCGCAGCGGCCAGGCGCGACTTCGCCTCCTCGATCATCGACGCGGAGGCGTCCAGGGCCACGACGTGCCCCGTGGGGAGCGCCTTCAGCAGCTCCTCGGTGACCCTACCGGTGCCGCACCCGGCGTCGAGGACGGTCTCCTGGCCCCTCAGTTCCAGGCGTTCGAGCACCGCCCGGCCCCAGCGTGCCTGGGGCGTCGACACTTTGTCGTACCGGGCGGCGTCCCACTCCATGCGCAGCGAGCTTAGGGACGGGCTGCGGTCCCGGCAACGGGCCCTGATAGCCCGGGATGACGCCAGCTGAGGGCGGCGCTGGAAAAGGCCACAGCTACCGCCTGGGCGAAGCGTTTGGGGGGACCGGCCACGATTTCGGGTGGGGCGGCGCCTTGCCGGGTACCTCAAGCTAGCCTCGGGAGGATGGAGTTGCTCCACTGGGAAGATCGGCCGGTGCTGCGCGGCCCGGTGCTTATGGCGGCCTTCGAGGGCTGGAACGACGCCGGCAACGCGGCGTCGGAGGCGATCTCCTTTCTTTCCCAAGCCTGGGGCGCCGCCACCTTCGCCGCTTTTGACGGCGATGAGCTGTTCGACTTCACCTCGGCCCGCCCCCAGGTCCGCCTGGAGGCGGGCGAGGCCAGACGCCTGGAGTGGCCGTCGGTCAAGCTCGCCCGGGCCGCGTTGCCGGGGGCCGAGCGCGACGTTGTCTTCCTCTCCGGTCCCGAGCCCCAGCTGCGCTGGAAGAGCTTCGTGCAGGAGGTCCGCGGCGCGTGCGTGTCGCTGGGAGTCGAACTTGCGGTGCTTCTCGGGGCCCTGCTGGCCGACGTCCCGCATACTCGACCGGTCAGGATTTCGGGAGGTGCGGCCACGGCCGAGCTGGCCAGCCTGGCCGGCCTGGAACCGTCCTACTACGAGGGCCCGACGGGCATAATCGGCGTGCTCAGCGACGCCCTGGGCCGGGCCGGCGTGCCGACCGTGTCGTTATGGGCGAGCGTCCCGCACTACGTTTCGCAAAGCTCCTCACCCAAGGCCACCCTGGCTCTGGTAGGACGAAGCGCCAGGCTGCTCGCCACCTCGGTCGACGTCGTGGAGCTGCAAATCGCTTCCGCCGCCTACGAGCGCCAGATCAACGAGCTGGTGGCGTCGGACGATGACGCGTCGGCCTACGTGACCCGCCTGGAGGAGCAGGACGCTGACGCCCGCTCGGCCGAAGCAGACCAGCCGCCGCCCGACGAGGGCCCCCGGCTGACCCCGGCGTCGGGTGAACGCCTGGCCGCCGAGGTCGAGCGCTACCTCAGGGAGCACCGAAGGGACTGAGCCGGGGTGCCATCGGGCCGGGGTGCCATCGGGCCGGGGTGCCATCGGGCCGGGGTGCCATCGGGCCGGGGTGCCATCGGGCCGGGGTGGCGGTAGGCTCGTAGGTAGTGCCAAATTGTGCTCACGGTTTTCCCGAGGGCGACTGCCTCATCTGCCGCACGCTCGGCGCGGCGCCAGGAACGGGCAAGGCCACCAAGACCAAGGTGGCCGCTCAGCCCGAGCTCGGCACCCTATTAGCCCCTACCCGAGCCGGGCAAATGGTCGCCACCCGTGACCAAAGCCCCGAGCCCGTCCGCCAGCCCGACGCTAAGAACCGGCGTGCCGGTAAGAGACGGTTGTTCTGGCCCGTGGTGGCGGCGATCGTGGTCGGCGCCGTAGCGGTTTGGGTCTTCGCCGGCATTTTCCTTTTCGCCCTGCACATCGCCGAGTACGTAGCCCTCGCCCTGGTGGCAGGCTGGGCCGGTTACCGCATCGGCCGTGCCCGGGGCCGTCGCGGCTCCTGACGCCGGACCGGCTCGCGCTCCCAAAGCGGCTCCTAAGCCCGGCCGGGCTCCTCGTAGGCGACGTAACCCGTGTCCTCCAGCTCCAAAGCAAGCCCCGGACCGCCCGTAGCCACTACTCGGCCGGCCGACAAAACGTGCACGGTGCTCACCGGGAGCTCGGAAAGAAGCCGGTTGTAATGGGTTATGGCCAGCACCCCGATCCCGGCGCTTCTCGACAGCTCCCCCACGCGGTGGGCGACGGCGCGCAAAGCGTCGACGTCCAGCCCAGAGTCGATCTCGTCCAGGACGGCGATACGAGGCCGGATGGCGCCCATCTGGACGATCTCGCAGCGTTTTCGCTCTCCGCCGGAAAGGTCCACGTTGAGCGCCCGCGACAAGAAGCTCTCGTCGAAACCGACGCTGCGAGCCTCCGACGCCACCAGCGCCGGCACCTCGGCCGGGTCACGGCCCATAGCCGAGAACGCCTCGCTCAGCGCCTCCACCAACGTGACCCCGGGGACCTCTATGGGGTACTGCAAGGCCAGGAAGAGCCCGGCCTGGGCCCGCTCCCAGGCCGGCATGCCCAGCAAATCCGCCCCGTCGAGGCGGACGGTGCCCGCCGTGACCTCGTAGCCCGGCCGGCCGGCAATTACGTGAGAAAGCGTTGATTTCCCGGAACCGTTCGGGCCCATCACGGCGTGAACCTCGCCGCTGCCGACGCGCAGGTCGATCCCCCGCAGGATCTCTTGGCTCCCCACGCGGACGTGCAGGCCTTCTATGACAAGCTCGCTCACTCGACCGTCACCACCACTTCGTCACCTTCGGTCCGGACCGGGTACACGTCCACGGGCCGGGTGGCCGGCAGGCATTGCGGGCTGCCGTCTTTCAACGAGAACGTGCTGCCGTGCTTGGTGCATTCGATGGTGCAGGCGAACGGCTCGACTTCGCCGTCGGAAAGAGACCAGCTCTGATGGCTACAGCGGTCCGAGAGCGCGTAGAAGTCATCGCCCAGGCGGGCGATGCAGACACCGTACGGCCCCCCTTCGACCCGGACGGCGGCCCCGTCAGGCACGTCCGCCAGCTTCACCCTGACTTCGCTGCTCATCCGGCCTGCCTCATGCCCAGGCCGACCGAGCTCAGCTTGGCGGCCACGGCCTGGCGCAGTCCGTCCCGCATACCGCGGGCGGGAAAACGCACCAGCACGTCGTCCAGGAACCCGAGGGCGATCAAAAGCTCGGCCGAGGGAGTGGGCACCCCGCGGCTTTCCAGGTAAAACAACTGCGACTCGTCTATCGGGCCCACCGCCGAAGCGTGGGAGCACCGTACGTCGTTGTCTTCGATCTCGAGGTTCGGCACCGAGTCCGCCTGGGCCCCCTCGGAAAGCACGAGGTTGCGGTTCGTCTGGAAGGCGTTGGTGCCCTTGGCCCCCTTCTCCACCCGGATAAGGCCCGAATAAACCGAGCGGGCGTTGTTGGCCACCGCCCCCTTGAAAAGAAGGTTGGAGCGGGTGCGGGGGGCGGCGTGGAGCTGGACGGTGCGCAGGTCGTGCATCTGGTGGGCACCGCCCAGGTAGGCGGCCAGCAGCTCGCTGTCGCCGCCGGGGCCCTCCAAGGCGGAGTCGGTGCGCACACGGGCGTACTCGCCCCCCAGCGCCACTGTCATCGACCGCAGGGTGGCGTCTCGGGCCACCCTGCTCACCTGGTTGCCGAGCCCCCATGCGCCCGCACCGAGCAGCTGGACGTGGCCGAAATCGAGGCGGGCGCCCGGCCCTACCTGCAGTTGCGCCAGCGGTACGGCGAGCAGGTCGGCACCTGCGGAAGCCACCACCTCCACGACCTGCACAGAAGCCCCCTCGGCGACTTCGACCTCGAGGCGGGGGAAAATGGCAGCCCCGTCGCCCTCGAGCCAATGCACGACCACGAGCGGGCCGGCGACGGCCACGCCCGGCGCCACCCTCACCCTCCAAGGCACCTCGGCGAAGGCGCCGTTGAGAAAAGTCCAGGGGTCGGCCTGCGGCCCGGCCAGGACCGGGAGCGGTTCGGTGGCCTCCCAGAACGGGCCCGAGCCGGAGGGCCCGATCTCCAGCCCGGGCTGGGGACGGACCACTTCGCCGAGGCCCCCGTTACGGCTCACTACGACGGTGGCGTCGGCGCCGGCCGCCTCGACCAGGGCCCGGAGGTGGGCGGGCAGGTCGGCCACACGAGCCCCCGCTCCCGACCCCTCGGGGCACGGCGCGTAGCGGTCGAGGTCGAGCTCTTCTATCCGGCTGTAACGCCAGATCTCCTCCGCCTCCCGAGGCAGCTCGGAGCTCACGAAGCGCTCCCAGGAAGCCAAACGCAGCTCCCGCAGCCACTTGGGGCCGGGCCGCGAACTTACGACTTGCGCGTTGAACTTGGAGTTTTGCAGGACCGGCACGTTGGGGGCTCAGCTTATGCGCCTGTCAAGCACTGCCGGCCAGGTAGGAGAGGACCTCCTCGTCCGTGGTCTGGCTGAAGTCGTCGTACCAGGCGCCGACGGCCTCCATGTGCCACGGTTGGACGGGGCACACTTCCTCGTCCACCCACGGGGCCAGGCCCGCCAGCACCTCGGGGGGGGCCACGGGGACCGCCAGCACCACCCTCCCCGGGCCCTGCCGGCGTACGGCGGTCAACGCCGCCCTCATGGAAGCCCCCGTCGCCAGCCCGTCATCGACCACGACCGCACAACGGCCCTCCAGAGACGGCGGTAGGGGCCGGTCGGCCCGGTAGGCCTCCTCTTGGCGCAGCACCTTCTCCGCCGCCCGCTGCACGAGCTCGTAGACGAGGTCCGACGACAGGCGCAGGGCCGAGATGACGCCCTGGTTGAGCACGGTGACACCGCCCGGGGCCACGGCTCCCACCGCCAGTTCCTCGTGGCCCGGCGCTCCCACCTTCCCGACCGGCATGACAATCAAGGAGGCTCCCAGAAGATGAGCGACTCCGGCGCCCACGGGGACCCCGCCCCTAGGCACGGCTACGACTACGGGAGCGGGGGTACCGAGGGGGCCGAGCCGGCGGGCCACGTGCTCGCCCAGCACCCGGCCGGCCTGGACGCGGTCAACGAAAGAGCTGACGGGACCAGGCGAGCCGGCGGGCAACGACGGTCACTCTCCCGGTCCCTTTTCGGTGTCGACGACGACCCGGCGGTGGTCTTCGGGGTCGTAGCGGACGGGAATGGTCTCCCCCACCTTCACCCGTGCCCGGTCTTCCAGGGTGGGGAAAGCGACCCTGGTGGTTACTTCGAACGCCTCGGCGCCTTTGGGCTCGACCCGCAATGTCAGGCGGCTACGCGTGACCGGGCCCAGGGTCCGCTCGTCGATGACGGACATGACAAGGGCCTGCGCCCGGCTGTTGAGCGGCTTCAGGTCGCCGAAGGCCGGGTCGGCATCGGCAGGATGCTCCGGCTCCGGGCCGCCAGAGGCAGGGGTCACGCTGGCGGAGCGCTCCCGGCTGCGTTCGCCACGATCGCGGGGCGGCCGGCGAGGCGGCCGGGGCGGGGCGGGAGGAGGGGGAGGAGCCGAGCCAGGGTGGT
>JBEKNX010000199.1:0-8256 GCA_049522375.1 Acidimicrobiales bacterium
CGGGGGCGCCGATGGATTGGGCACCTCCCCGGCCAGGCCGGCGGGGAGGTGCCCGCCGCCGTCGGCGACCGGAGCCGCCGAGATCAGCGCCGACGTATAGGGATGGCGGGGATCACGCCACACATCTTCGATAAACCCACTTTCCACGATTTTGCCCAGGTACATAACGGCAACCTTGTGGGCGATCTGATGGACCACGCCGAGGTCGTGGGAGATGAAGAGGATCCCGATGCCCGTCTGGCGGCTCAGCTCAGCCAGCAGCGTCACGATCGCCGCCTGGGCTGAAGCGTCCAGCGCGCTCACCGGCTCGTCAGCGACGAGCATCGCCGGCCTCGCGGCCAGGGCGCGGCCGATGGCCAAGCGCTGGCGCTGACCGCCGGAAAACTCGTGCGGGTAGCGCTGCGCGGCGCTGGCCGGCATGGCCACCATACCGAGCAGCTCGGCAACCCGGGCACTGGTAGGTGCCTCGCCCGCCGCCCGCACACCGTCAGCCAGTTGGTGCCCGACTTTACGCCTCGGGTTCAAGGACGAATAAGGGTCCTGGAACAGCAATTGCAGAGGGCGCAGGGTGGCGGGACGAGGGCGACGCCCGAGCGGGTGCACGGGCTGGCCCTTGAAGGCGACCGTCCCTGATTGCAATTTCTCCAGTCCCACCGCCGCGCGCCCGAGACTGGACTTGCCACAGCCGGACTCGCCTACCAGGCCCACGATCTCGCCCGCCAAAACCTCAAGGCTGGCGCCACGAACGGCACGCACGGCAGCTCCGTCAGGCCGGCGGTAAGTGACCTCGATTTCCTCCAGGCGGAGCACCGACGCGTCGGGGTAAGGGCGGGGGGCGCTCAATTGGCCCTGCCCTGGGAAAAGGGGTCAACCGGGCAGGCGAGCAGGACATCGCCTTCGATGTGTTCCAGGGCCGGTCGATGACCGCTACAGGTGGGCACGGCGAACGCGCACCGAGGATGAAAGGCGCAGCCAGTAGGCAAACGCCCTGGCAGTGGGGGCGATCCCGGAATGGCCTGTATCCCCGACCGAGCTGCCGCAGAGCCGGGAAGGGCGGCCAGAAGAGCCCTGGTGTAGGGGTGACGCGGAGCACCGATGACCTGTTCTCGGCGCCCCGACTCGACTATGCGACCGGCGTACATAACCTGGATTCGGTCGGCCAGGGAGGACATGACACCCAGGTCGTGGCTGATCAGGACGACCGAAAGTTGCCGTTCGTCGACCAGTTCTCGCAACAATCGAAGGATCTCCGCCTGCACCGTCACGTCCAGAGCGGTCGTCGGCTCGTCGGCTAGCAAGATTTTGGGCTCGCAGGCCAGGGCGACCGCCAGCGCGATGCGCTGGCGCAAGCCGCCAGAAAACTCGTGCGGTCGCGCCCGCAGGGCCGACGCCGGGTCCGGCACGCGCACCGAGCCGAGCAGGTCGATGGCACGGCGCTGGGCCGCGGCCCCGTTTAGGCCGAGGTGATAGCGGAGGTGCTCGGTGAGCTGGGTCCCGACGCTGAGCAGGGGGTGGAGGCTCGTCGAGGGGTCCTGCCAGACCACTGCGATCTCGCGGCCCCGTACTGCCCGCAACCGACGTCGCGACGCGCCACGCAGTTCCTCGCCGTTATAGCGGATGCTCCCCTGGGCCCTCATGCCCGCCGGCAGCAAACCGAGCATGGCGAGGGAGGTCAGCGTCTTGCCGCTCCCGCTCTCACCACAAACCCCGAGCACTTCGGCGCGCCCGAGGGACAGGTCCACCCCATCGACCAGGGTGACCCAGCCGTGACGATCACGCCTGCTGATCGAGAGCCCTCTAACCTCGAGAAGCACCGTACCAGCCTCGGGGCCGCCCACCATGGCCGTCGACGGGTTGGCGGCGCTCATCGGCCGGGCCGCACGAGGCTACGAGGGTCGAAGTAGTCGCGCAGGGCGTCGCCGATCATGTTGACGGCGAAAACTACCGTGGCAATTGCCAGTCCAGGGAACAAGCCCATCCACCAATTGCTGAAGTACTGGGTGGCGGCGGCAACCATGGACCCCCACTCGGCGGCCGGCGGCTGGGCGCCCAGGCCAAGGAACGAGAGGCCGGCGAGCAGGAGCACGGCGCTGCCAATGTCAAGCGTCCCCACCACCAGCACGGGGCCGATGACGTTGGGCAGGACATCGCGAACCAGCAAGCGGGTGCTGGAGCCCCCGAGCAACCGGGACACGGCGACGTAGTTGGAGCCCCGCATGGCGAGGACCAGGCCGCGGACAACACGGGCATAAGGAGGCCAACTGACGATGACGATGGCCAGCACGGCGCTCTGCAGTGACGGCCCCAGGGCGGCGGCGAAAGCCATGGTCAAGACGATGCTCGGGAACGCGAAGAACATGTCAGTGACCCGCATGATGACCGAGTCGATGACGCCGCCCGCGAACCCGGCAAAGGCGCCGATCGTTGAGCCGACCGCGCTCGCCAACATGACCAGCAGAAGGGCCAGCGGAAGGGAGAGCCGCGCTCCGTACAAGACCCGGCTGAGCACATCCCGGCCGAGCTCGTCCGTACCGAACCAATGTGCGGCCGATGGCGCCAGGAGGGACCCGGCGCTGGGCTCTGTTGGCGAACCAGGGGCGAGAAGCGGGGCCAGGGCGGCGACCAGGAGCCAGCTCAACAGGACAACGATCCCGAAAACGGCCCCGGGGCGGCGCAGTTCGCTCAGCAAGGTGCGGCCAGAGCCACCCCCTGGCTCAGTTAGGTCACCGAGGCCGGTGCCATCGTCGAGTACGGCGACCGGGGCACCGCTGGCAATGGCGCTCACTGGGGCGCCAGCCGGGGGTCGATGAGGACGTACACGATGTCGGCGGCGAGGTTGACGAAGATGTAAATGACGGCGATGAGGATGCACACGCCCGTGACGCCAGGGAGATTGAGCGACGTCGCGCTGCGGTAGGCGTACTGGCCGAGCCCCGGCCACGAGAACACCTGCTCCACCAGGACAGCGCCCGAGAGCAAGGAGCCAAAGGCGAGGCCCGCTATCGTCACGATCTGCAACAGGGCCGGGCGCAGCACGTGTCGGAGCACCACGGTGCGGGTGGGTAGGCCCTTGCCTACGGCGGCAAGGACGTACTCCTGGCCGAGCACGTCGAGGACCGAAGCCCGGCTGAAGCGAGTGATGAGGCTCAGGGTGTAGCAACCCAGGACCGACGCCGGCAGGACGAGGTGGCGCAAAGAGTCGGCGAGGTCAGTCCAGTTGCCGGCCAGGAGCGAGTCCACCGTGTACATACCGGTGATCGTCGGCGGCGGGTTGAGCTCGGGCGAGAGCCGCCCGGTGCCCGGCAACCAGCGCAGCTTGTAGAAGAAGAGGTAGAAGGCAATGAGACCGAGCCAGAAGTTCGGCACCGAAATGCCGGCCAGGGAGAAGAAACGGATGAGCCGGTCCGGCAGCCGGTTGTGGAAGAAGGCGGCGAGCATCCCGAAGGTCACCCCCAGGATGGACGCCACGACGATGGCACAAAGGGCCAGTTCCAGCGTCGCTGGGAAGTACTGAGCCAGGTCGGTCGCCACCGGGCGCTGGGTGAGCTGTGACTGGCCCAGGTTGCCGTGCAGGAGGTGCCAGACGTACAGGCCGTACTGGACAGCCAGAGGGCGGTCCAGGCCGTACTGGTGATCGAACGCCCGCACGATCGTCGGGTCGCCCATGGCCGCTTGGCCCAGGTTGGCGGCGGCGGGATCGCCGGGGACAACGGCCACCACGAAAAAGGTGACAAGGGTGACACCGAGCACCTGCAGGAGGCCGATGCCCAGTCGACGGACGACGAGCGCGGACAGGCCGCGGCCGCCACCCCGAGCACTTCTGCTCTTGGGTGGTGGCTGCGGCCTGTCGGGCCCTCGGCGTAGTGCGGGGCGCCGCGGTGCTGCCATACGAGGGGCAGTACCCCGGTTACTTGACGCTGGCGACGTCGATCCGCCACGCCGGGTTGGAGTAGGCAGTCGAGATTGAATTCGCCGTCACCAGCACCTGGGCCGGCTGGATGAGCGGGATGATCGGGCCGCTGGCATCGATCTCCTTCATTGCCTGCTGCCACAGGGAGTTGTGGCGGCTCTCGGTCGGGGCCGTGGCCGCCACGTTGGCCGTCGCCAGGATGCCGGGCGCGTCAGAGGCGGACCAATGGACCTGCTCGGCGATCTCGCCACCAGGCACGAAGGGCAGGTAGTCATTGGCATCGGGGTAGTCCGGGCCCCAGTAGTTGACGATCATCTGCGCCTTCCCGGCCCGGCGCAGCGCCGTTGCCGTCGTCACCGGCTGGCCCAAGAGCGTGACGTGGATGCCGGCAGCCTCGAGGTCGGACTGCAACAGGGCGGCCACGTCCCCCAGAGCGAGCCCGTTGACGGGGTCGTCGTCGGCGAAGCTGATCGTCAGCTGCGGGTCCTTCACGCCCGACTGGGCCACGAGAGCCTTCGCTGCGGCCAGGTTCTGCTTCAGGTCGTCGCTGGAGGGCAGCGAGCCGGCAAAGCCCCCTGGTATGAGGCTGGCCGCCTGTTCGGCGCCCGAACCGGCCAGGTGGACCAGGGCGCTGTAATCGATAGCGTCGTGGACCGCCTCACGGATCTTGGGGTTGGCCGTCGTCGGCGAGATGGCCGGGTCGGTATTGAGCGACGTGTAGACGGTGAACGTCGACGCCAGGTTGTCCACCTTGGCCCCGGTGATGCCCTGGGCCTGGGAGGGGGAAAGATCGAGTGCTAGTTGGGCCGATCCCGTTTCGACATCGAGCTTTTGCTGCTCGGGTTGGGCATTTTGGATCACAACGTTTTGGTACTTGGGCTGGGCCAGCCAGTACTTGGGGTTGGCCACCAGCTTCACCGGCCCGTTGAGGTCCCACTCCGACATCTCGTAGGGCCCACTGCCCGCCGAGTGGGTGTTCAGCCAGTTCTCCGCCTTGTCCGCCGTCGCCGCATTGGCGGCATCGGTGCCGCCGTGGGCCTCGACGACGCTCGCCTCGAGCACCCCGAGGGCCGGGTTCGTCACGATCTCGGGGATGGCGGCGTTAGGGGCCGTGGTCGAAAGCACCACTTTGTTGGTCCTCAGCGCCGAGACCTTGATGCCGTCAAGGAGGAACGAGGGGTTGCCCTGTATGTTCTGCAGGCGCTGGAAGGAGAAAACGACGTCCTGAGCCGTCACCGGGTTGCCATCGGAGAACACGGCTTTGGGGTTGAGGGTGAAGGTATAGCGGTCGCCGTTGGCGGAAACGGTGTAGCTGCTGGCCAGCTGGGGCTGAAGGACCAGGTTGTCGTTTGAGTAAGTGAGCAGCGTGGAATAGATGGCGCGGTCCACGATCTGACCCGTGAACTCGAACATCCGGCCCGGGTCGGCTGTGGCCAGGTCAAAGGCTGTGTCGATCACGAGCGTGCTCGGGGTGGTGGCCAGCGGTACCAAGTGGCGCGGACCGCTTGCCCCGGCAACACCGCCGGTGAACAACGTGAAAGCCGCGGTGCCCGCGGCGACGAACATTACAGAACGATGGTTCATACGAGTCCCTTCGTACTTCGCACGGTCGCCCTGCGAGGGCACACCTACGACGACTAACAACTGAATCTATGAATTCGGTAAGGTCCACTTGTTTAGTAGACTGATCGGGATTTGTCAAACGGCTGAGCCGGCTGGGGGGGACCACGGCGCGGGTGTCTGCCGCCGGGCCGCCCGTCTCTGGACCGCCGGCGCCAGCTGCTCCTGTTGGTAGAGCCGGTCGCTACTGACGGTGGCCACGGTGCTGCGGGTCGTCACGGCGGCCACGGAGACGACCCCTCCCCCGCCGCGTCGAGCATAGTTCCTACTATTCTAGTAGAAACTATGGGATTACTATCGGGAACGGGCGCGGCCAGGACCGGGCCGGCGTTGCGGGAGGGTTCGATGTACAAGCCGACCTACCAGCGCATTTGCGTCATCGGCAACGGCTACGTCGGGTCGGTCGTGTCGGCGTGCCTCGCTCACGTGGGCCACGAGGTTGTAGGGGTCGAGGAGGACGCGGCACGCTTGGAGCAGCTTAGGAACGGGGTCGCGCCGTTCCATGAGCCGGGCCTCGAACCTTTGCTGCGGTCCAGCATGAGGGAGGGCCGATTGCGTTTCGTCCACGAGCTCGACGTAGCCATGGACGAGTCCGATGTCGTTTTCGTTTGTGTCGGCACGCCGTCGGGTGCCGACGGGCTGCCGGACATGACGGCCATGGCACGGGCCGCCCGGATGATTGCCGTCAACCTGCGGCACTACCACGTGCTCGTGACCAAGAGCACCGTCCCGATCGGCACCGGGCGCTGGCTGGCGTCGGTCATAGAGGACCAGTTAGGTGGCTATGGGAGCGGCAAAGGCCTCTTCAGCGTCGTAGCCAATCCCGAGTTCCTGCGCGAAGGCACGGCTGTCAACGATTACCTGCACCCAGAGCGGGTTGTGCTCGGTTCCGACGACCCGGGGGCGCTCCAAATCGTCGCGGACGTCTACCGCCCCATCCTCGACCAGGTGGTGCCCGGCGACACGACGGCACGGGAGCAGGTGCCCCTCGTGAAGACCAACCTGGCCACTGGAGAGATGTCCAAGTATGCATCGAACGCCTTCCTGGCGACCAAGATCAGTTTCGCGAACGAGATCGCTCGCCTGTGCGATTTCGTTGGCGCCGATGTGAACGAAGTGACCGCGGTCATGGGCCTCGACTCCAGGATCGGTAGCCGGTTCCTCGGTGCTGGTCTCGGATGGGGTGGCTCATGCTTCGGTAAGGATCTCAAAGCGCTCGTGTCCACAGCTATCGAGTACGGGTACCACCCCCGGATCTTGGCCGCGTCACTCGCGGTGAACGACTCCCAACGGCAGTTCGTCGTCGACGAACTGCTGCGCGAGCTGAGGACACTACGCGGTGCCCGCGTATGCGTGTTGGGCCTCGCCTTCAAAGGCGGCACGGACGACCTCCGGGATTCGCCGGGCCTTGACATTGCCACGCGGCTGGCTCGGCGTAGCGCGTTCGTAACGGCCTACGACCCGATGGTCGAGTGCCTGCCCAACCAGAGCGAGCTCCGGCTCTACCCGGACGCCTACGCCGCCGCCTCCGGCGCCGATGCAATTGTAGTGGCGACCGACTGGCCCGACTTCGCCACCATCGACCTCCGCAACCTCCGCGACGCCATGCACGGCAACGTCTTCTTCGACGGGCGGAACCTCTTCGACCCCCAGCGGGTGCGGCGTGCGGGCTTCCGCTACTTGGCGGTCGGGCGCCCGAGGGCCGGGCTAGAGCACTCGTTGACTGTGGAGCTGATGCCCGCACCGACCTCCGTCCCGGCCATCAATGGTGACCGGTCGCTGCTCGCCGCCACGGCGCCCCCGTTCGGGGGCCCGACAACGTGAGCCTGCTGCCCCCCTCGGCGCAGCAGTGATGGCCGGGCCGGCGCGGCCGTCGTGCCCCGTGTGGCTTGACCTCGTCGTTGTGATCGCCACCTCTGCCATCCTCTCGTTCGGCGGCATCGGTTTGTTCCTCGCAGATATGGGGCACTACTCAGCAGGGCTCGTGTTGCCCATCGGGATTGCTGGAACTGCTACGACGGCCCTGCTGGCGAGGCCCAGGGCACAAGAGCGCGTCCGTCAGCGCCGCCGAAGCTGGTCCGTGACGGCACTGGGCGCATGCGTAGTCGCCCTCGGGCAACTGGCCTGGAACGCCACCAATATGAGCCGCCATGTTGTTGGCGATCGCGACCCCGGCGTAATCGTTCTTACCGGCAAATGGCTGGCCGAGCACGGGAGCCTGGTCGTGCCCGCCACGACCCTCTGGTCTGGCACGGGCGTGAGCTTTTCTACGACCTCGGCCGGCGTGTACACGATGCCGGACGGCACCCTCCAGTTCCAGTTCGCCCACATGATGAGCGTGCTCCTGGCCGAAGCGGGGGTGCGCGACGCCGTTCTGATCGTGGTTCTCGAGTCGACCCTGCCTTTGGGTCAGGCGTTCACGGTCGCCATCGCGTCCCGGGTCATGCTGATCGCTGGTGATATCGCACTGGCGATCGCCAGCATCCTCCTGCGCGAGATCCTGCCGGGTGGCAGCTGGAGCGCGTCGTATATCCGTAAACCGTAGGTTCCGGGGTCGACCTCGAGGCGATCGTAGCGGAGCCTTGGCCGTACCCGTCGTTAGTTCTCCATGGCGTTGGCCACCACTTTGCCCACCTGCTCCACCTCGATGAGAAAGCCGTCGTGGCCGTACAGCGACTGCACCACTTCCAGGTTGGCGAACCCGGGCAGGAGTGTGGCTAGTTGCT
>JBEKNX010000200.1:0-8178 GCA_049522375.1 Acidimicrobiales bacterium
CGTCCACCACCTTGCTCCGGTCGAGCCCCTGGTGCTCCCCGACATAGTTGTCGACCTCGTGCAGCACGTCCGGGTCGACCGTGACGCTCACCTTGACGCGGGTCATACGACCAATGGTAGTATGAAACGGCGGATAAGCTTCGCACATAGATGCCAGCCGCTCGTCGGCCGGGCCCGGGGCGTCCATCAGGACGAGGTCGCGGGCACTGGCAAAACCCGTGCAGAGGGCTGAGAAAATGCCGATCGGCAGCGGTCGGGCCCGGAGCGGTGCCGCTCGAGTGGCGGGCGTTACGGTGACCCGCCCTCCATCGGCCCGGATAAGCCAGGGGCCGTCCTACGGCGGCGATGGCGGCCCGGTCGGTTTCGGTAGGAGGGCGAATCTCGAGCGGGGCGGCGAGAGCCTTTCTATCGGATGAGGCGGGCACCCTTTAAACGCAGCAACGCCGCCAATCGGGGGGCGGCGTTGCTGTTGAGAACGGCTACCTGTCGGGTGCCGAGCGCGGGGCGCCTCCCTACTTCGACTTGGTGTGAGGAGGTGGGGTTTTGACGGGAGGAGGAGGCGGCGGGGTGCTTTCCACCGTCAGGTCCCAGCCACAGGACGTGTTGATGGCGAAGCTGTACCGGCCCGCTTTGGTGAACGGTTGCCGGCCTCCTCCGCCCAGGCCCGTCTGGTCGGTCAATTTGACCTCCGGGGCGCCTTGCTCGGTGGAGCTCAACATGAAAGTCCCACGTTGTTTGGCGGCGTTCTGGCAGTCGAACTTCCATACGACCGTCCATTCGGCCGGCAGTGCCACGGAGGAAAGGGCCCGGTTACCGGTGCCCGAATGGTGCAGGTACACCATTGTGGCCGGCTTGGGCGGGGCGGAGGCGCCGGCGGCGCCGCATACTGCCATCGAGCCGGCGAAGAGCGCGACGGCCATGGGGAAGAGGACCGTGCTGGAAAAACGAGGTCGTGTGCCCGTTGCCAGACGCGGGGCGGGCCCTATTCGGGAGGTCATTCGTACCACCTTTCTCGGCTGGCACCGGGCCAGCGCACAAGCGGTCCCCCTGCCCGCTGCACCGGCACAGGGACCGGTGGAGCGCCATGCCAGCTCGGCCCGGGATGGGCCAGAAGTGCACAGGGGTGACAGCAATGACAGTGTCGACACGTAGGGTGGTTTTTTTTACACATTCAGTGGTTTTAGGGTCTTTGGTCCCTATCAAGGGGGGCGGGCGCCGTCGACAGACCACACGAGCCCGTCTGGGCTTCGGGTGGTGGCCCCCTGTGCCATCCAAAGAACCGAGTGCCTGTGAAACCACCAAGGCGTGCCGTCCCGACGGGACGGTTGACCACCCCTCAGCGTGCTTCGATCCCAGTAGTTCAGGCCAAACAGGAGCGGGCACCCGGCGGCCACGGCCGAACTGGGCCTGGTGGCCAACGACACCAAGACCGGGGCCAGCTTCACCTGGGCCGAGAGCGGCATGCCCAACGGCCTGTCGCTCAATAGCGCCACCGGGGCCATAACGGGCATGCCCACCAGCGCCGGGACCTACTCGGTCACCGTCACCGCCACCGGCACCCCGACCACGGCCAGCACCTACCTGGTGACCCTCACCGCCACCGACACCTCCGGCTCCCCGGGGGCAGCCGGCTTCGCCTGGACCATCACATGTGCCGCCGGTTTCGCCACTCCCGACGGCCAGGGCTACTGGCTGGCAGGTGCCGGCGGCGGCGTGTTCAGCGTCGGCGATGCCACCTTCTACGGCTGTGGGGCCTGAAGTCATGGTCAGCCGCCGCACCGGCTCGGGCCTCCAGGGCGCGGCCCTGTTCCCCGAAACCTCGACCTGGGAGAAAGCCGCCCTCGAACTGGCGCGTTTAGTGCGCCAGGTAGCCACTAGGCTCCCCCCAGCGCCCGGGGAAGGAGCGACGAGTTCTGGTACTGACGAGGCATGTCCACCAGAGCATCGTGATCGACCATGACGTCGTCGTCACCGTCCTGGAGGTGCGGGGAGACCAGGTACGCCTGGGTATCACGGCTCCCAAGGAGATCCAGGTCCACCGGGAAGAAGTGTTCGCCGCCGTCACCGCCGCCAACCGGCAATCGGCCATTTCGGTCACCGACATCGAAGTGCTGAGCGAGCTGAGCCGACCGGCAGCGCAGGGACCAGACCACTCGGCGTAACACCAGGCCACTCGGCGTAACACCAGGCCGCTCGGCGTAACAAAGGTCCTGTAACAAAGGTCCTAAGGTCCTGCGGGCAGTTGTTCACCAGACGGCACGGGCCCGGTATCATAGCTGTAAGAGGCCACGGTGATAGCCGGCGCAGGGGTTCGGGAGGAGCCGGTGCCAAACAAGTGGTGCCAGGTTAGCTTCTGGCCGCGGCAACAAACCGGTTGGGGAGTGCTGTGAGGCCTCTTCGTTTCGCATGAGGAAAACGGACTAGGTGCCAAATAATCACGCCGCTCAGCCTGAGGAGGACTTGGTCCGCCTCTACCTGAACGACATAGGCAAGCACTCGCTGCTGACCAAGGACGACGAGGCCAGGCTGGCCCAGGCTATTGAGGCGGGCCGGGCGGCACGGGCCGAAATGAGCAGCGCCAAGTCCCTCACGGTCCCGAAGAAGCGGGAGCTGCGCCGGGCCATCCGGGAAGGCGACGAGGCGGCGGAGACCTTCGTCAAGGCCAACCTGCGTCTCGTGGTGTCCATAGCCAAGAAGTACCAGGCCGCCGAGCTGCCCCTGCTCGACCTGGTGCAGGAGGGCAACCTGGGCCTGATGCACGCGGTGGAGAAGTTCGACTGGCGCAAGGGCTTCAAGTTTTCTACCTACGCCACGTGGTGGATCCGCCAGGCCATCACCCGTGGCATCGCCAACACCGGCCGCACCGTCCGCCTGCCCGTGCACGCCGGCGACCTTTTGACCCGGGTGACTAAGGCCCGGGGCCGGCTCGAGGGCCAACTGGGCCGGCGGCCCACGTCGGCCGAACTGGCCAACGACCTCGAGCTCGAAGAGGAGAAGGTCATCGAGATCCTCCGCCACGCCGCGGAGCCACTTTCTCTTTCCGAGCCGCTGCGCGAGGACGGCGACGCCGAGCTGGGCGACGTGGTCGAAGACCGTTCTGCTGTCTCGCCCTTCGAGGCGGCGGCGGCGTCGCTGCTCTCGGGCGAGGTGGGCAAGATGCTGGTGGCCCTGGACGAGCGTGAGCGGGAGATCCTGAGGTTGCGTTTCGGCCTCGACCGGGGAGAACCCCGTACTTTGGACGAAGTGGGCGAACATTTCAACCTGACCCGGGAGCGCATCCGCCAGATCGAGGCGCGGGCCATGTCCAAGTTGCGCCATCCTTCCACCGACCGCGGCGCCCGGGAACTGCTCACCACCTGAGCACGGCAGGGCCGGGGGCCCCTTGGCCGGCCCTCACAGCCGCCGGCACCGTGCCCCGCCCGCCCGCCCCCCGCCTGCCCTGCCCCGGCTCCGAGCCGCTCAGGCACCGGTGAACGGGCGGCTGAAGTTCACGGGCAACTTGGCCAACACGAAGCTGAAGAGCAGTTTGCGGTCGGTCGTGGTGAGCACGATCGCCGCTTTGCCCGACACGCCGGCGGGCGCCCCTGCCACCTGGTCGGCAGGGAAGGTGCCGGTGAAGGCGAAGGCGCACACTTTGGCGCCGAGCGGTGGGTTGTAGTTGGCCGAGGGGTTATGCGGGAAACGCCGCTTTACCAGCTGGGCCATGTCCTTCGGGCTCACCAGCTCGACCCCGTGGAACACGTAGCTGGTCTTGGCCACGTCCAGGGCGCCTTCGGCCAGAGGCAGGCTTTCGTAGCACGGCCCCAGGCCAACGGGTGGGGCCAGGTGGTGGCAGCCACTAAGGCCGGCGCTCACCGTCCCTACCAGGACAATGGCAAGGACAGCGCGCCGGGCCAGGCCCGCCCAGTTCCTCAAGGTCATGGTCATCTCCCCCTTCAGTCCTCTTCCGCCACGGCTTTGGTTGTTCGCGGTTGGCCTTGCGCCCCGTCTTCAGTAAGCGGGACCGGGCCGTCCCCGGCTGGTCCCGGTCCTTCCAGGGCCGGGACCGGCCCTTCCACTGGTGCGGCCGGGGCTTCCAGCGCCGACTGGCGCTGCGCTTGGCGGCGCGCTCTGAGCAAGCCGAGGTAGCAGACGCCACCGACCGGCAGCGGCACCCAGAAGCTGATGAGCCGGTACAGCAGGACGGCGGCCACGGTGGGCGCCTCGCCCCCGCCGAAGGCCACCAATGCCACGGTCAGGCTCCCCTCGACGACGCCCAGGCCCCCCGGTGTGATGGGCAGGTTCACGGCCAGCTGGCCGCCGCAGTAAGCCAGAAGCAGGCCGGCCCAGGGCACGTCCGCGCCCACCGCGATAAAGGCGAACGCCAGGCAGGCGCAGTCCGACAGCCAGCTGCACGTCCCGGCCAGCACGGCCTTTGCCCACTCGAGTTTGGTGGGGGCAACCGAACGCATGCGCTTCAGACCTTTGCCCAGGGGGCGCCTCAGCTGCCCGGGGGGGCGGTTGAGGGTCTTTTCCAGCCTCGTCGTGGCCCGCAGGGCCAGGCGGTAGCCGGCGCCCCGGTTGGCCCAGGCCAGCATGGCCAGGAGGGTAATGAACAGTACGCCCACGATGGCGTACACGAGGTCGAACGTGCTGCCCAACGTCGCCGCCATAGCGAGGCCGATGCCGGCCAGCGCGGCCAGGGTGGAGAAAGCAACGGCGCCGACGGCAATGACCACCCAGCCGGAGAGCACTTCGTCGGCGCCGAGCAGCTGGAACTGGCGGAACTCGTAGACACCGGCGAAAGCCGCACCTACCGGCAGAGCCGACTGGATAGCGCTACCGGAAAAGGCGATGGCCGTCAAGCGGCCGAGGTTGGCCCGCACGTCGCCCGCTCCGAGCAGGGTCCTCTCCATAAAGGTTATGGAAAGGTACGACCCGAACTCGGCCACCGCGGCCAGGACGAGCCACTCCCAGCGCAACTGGCTGAGGAAGGCGCCGGCCCCGGCGAGCTCGCTCGATTTGCCGGTCAGGACCCAGATGGCGACGCCCAGGAGGACAAAGCCGGCGACGATACGGAACGGCCGCCAGAAGCGGACGAGGTCCCTCTTGGTCAGCCGTGCCATTTGGGCATCTTCGCGCCTATAGCCCGAGCGACGGGCCCGGACGCCTTTTGGCGGGCGCCGCCGTTGCCCCGGCGCCGGGGGACGGGGGGCACAGCCCGGCGCCTCGCCCGGGCGCGCGGGGGTGGTCGGGCGGGCGGGGATGGTCGGGCCGGGACCGGGCCGGGATGCCCAGGTCGCGCTCGACGGCCGACGCGGTGACCACCTGGGCCCAGCGCCTGCGGGCAACGGCGTTGAGCGGGCGGGGCCCGGCCCGATCCAGCATCTCCTCGTCCGGCCAGCCAGTAGCCAGTTGGGCGATCCCGGCCCGACGGCGCCGGGCCAGACCGGCGGCCCCGGCGGCGGGCATGCCGGGGCCGGCCAGGGTGACCCAGGCGGCGGCCACGGGCGGGGCCCGTCCGGCCAATGCCAGCGGGTCTCCCAGTACCAGCAGGCCGTCCCGGCCCGGTTGGCACGAGCGCAGATAGGGGACCGTGGTGGCGTACCCGTACCCCAAGGAAGAGGCGTGCTCTGGCCCGACCAGGGACGTCCCCGGCCCGGCCCGTCCCCGCCACTTGACCTCGACCGCGCCGGTGCCCACGGCCAATCCGACCACGGTGCCGTGGCTGGCCCCGGGCACTGCCCCTATGCGCCGCAGGGCCAGGACTTCGTCGCCTACGGCGTAGGAGCGTTCGCCGAGCATTTGTCCCTGACCGGCCCCAACCGGGCCGGCCCTGGCGCGCCCGGCCCGCGCCGCGGTGTTGAGGGCCTCGGCTTCGGCAGGCCCGAAGGCGACCATCAGCGGGTACGACCGCCCCGACCGCGCCGACGGCTCCGCCGCCTCCCACGCGGCCACGAGCTGTGCCATGGCCGCGGCTCCGGTGAAAGAGCCCTGCACGACTATCCCGGCCAGGGAGACGGCCGCCGTTGCCGCACCGGCCAGGCTCGCCGCGCCGGCCAGATCGGCGAGCGGGGAGCCTGCCGGCTGGTCGGCGAGCCGGTCCAACGACCGGGCCATGCTCGGGCCCGAGTGCGACACCGTGCCCCCGACCACGAGCACGAGCTTGGTCTGCCTGGCGGTCGCCTGTTCGACCAGTTGCGCCAGCGCCACCGGGCTCAGATGGTCGGCGGCGTCGACCACCAGCACCCGCTGACCGGGCCGGCGGACCAGAGGACCGGCCATGTTCGTGGCCGGGCCCATGCTCGGGCCCGGCTCCTGCAAGGAGGTGAGGGCGCGCCAGCGCCGGGCCGACAGTTCCGACGGGCAGGCCACCTCCACGGTCATCCCGGCGGCCTGCCATATGGCCCGGGCGGCGTCGGCGCAGGCGGCCTGGTCCAGCCACGGTGCCGGGGGCAGGACGGCCACGCCCTCGCCGGAGCAGGTCAATTGGAAGGCGGCCCGGGCCAGACGTCCACCCGTCCCCAGAGCGGACAGCTCCCCCTCCGCCACGGCCGGGCCCACCTGTGCGCTCTGGGCGAAACGGGCCTCGACGGCCAGGTCGATGATCCTGTTGTCTACCTGGGTGGCCCGGACGCCGGTCCACCGGGCACGAGGGGTTGCCGCCCCCGGCGCCCGGGCACGGTCCGGGGGTACCGGCACGCCTGCTTCGCACCAGCGCCGGGCCCAGTCGGCTGCCGCCGGCAGGGGCAGGCCCGCCGGGCACGACTCGGCCAGGGCGACCAGGACGTCCGGCTCGTCGAACACCGAGCCCCGGCGGGCCAGCGCCTCAGCCACCGCCACCGCCGAAGGTGGGGGAGGCGGCAGCGCCGGGCCCGCCCGGGCGGCGCCCAGGATGGCCGCAGCCTGCTGGCGTCCCCACCCGGTAGAGACGGGCCCGGGGCCCGGGCCGGCCCAGCCAGCGGCGAGGCCCGCTCGTCGCGAGCGTCCCTGGGCCACCCGGCCGCTGGCCACGGAGCCCGAACCGAACCAGCGGGCCTCCGCTCCGACGTCCCGGGACCGGGTGCTGGCCGCCGCCACCACGGTGGCGGGGACGGCGGTGATCTCCCCCAGGCCGCCGGTGGAGAGCGCCCAGCGGAAGTCGAACCCCGCCTCGCCCAGCCGGCCTCGCAGGGCCAGCTGAAAACCGGACCCGAGGCCCTCCCGCCAGCGCCACAGCTCGCCTCCCGCCAAACAGCTCCACTTGCCGTCGGCGGCCAGGCCCAAGTTGGCCAGGACCACGTGGGAGTGCAGGTGAGGATGGCCGGCGTCGTTGTCAAGGTGCTCGAAGGCGCCGGCGACGACCCGGGCGGGCACGAGGTCTCCGGCGCGGCGCACCCAGGCGGCCCGGTCCTCGAGGGTCGAGACCGAGTCCGTGACCGCCTGGCGGTAGGCCTCCCGCAGCATGGCCCCGGTTGCCTCGGGCGCGGTGGCCACCAACAGCGACAGGGACTTTGGGGCCGCGAAGACGAGGTCCCAGCCGTGGCGGCGCCTGAGGCCCGGGCGTTCGGTCAGCGCCCCGCCCCCGGGCGCCCGCCCCCGGAGCACGGACTGCAGCCCGGCGGCCTCCACCGCCCCGGACAGCCCGAGGGGCGGGGCGCCGTGGCCCAGCCAGGCGCTGTGCGAGGCGGAACGCTGCCAGTAGGCGACGCCTGAGGAGGACGCCGGGTTGAAGACCAACATGCCTTGAAATACTACAAGAAACATGAAATACTATGAAAGGAGTCATCGGCCGGCGGGTTGCGGCCAAGGTCTGCGGTTGCGGGCCGGGCTTACTCGGCGACAAGCGCCTCCATAGCCATTCCCGTCCTCAAGGAGCCACCATGCAGTCGGTCCTCGTCCGGTTGTTAGCCGCCAGCACTACACCTACCACCAACAGCACAAATCTCGACCTCCAGCCGGGCCAAGCCGGGAACCTGCCCGGGGACAAGACATTGGTCGCCTTGGCCAGCGGCGTGGGCCACTGGGCCCTGCTGGCGTCCATGGTCGGGGTGATCGTGGGCGGCGTCATGTGGGCTTTCGGCCATTTTTCCCACAATTACCAGCAGTCCTACAGCGGGCGGCGAGGCGTGATCGTCTCAGGGGTGGCGGCACTGTTGATCGGGGCTTCCTCGGAGATCATCGGCTTTTTCTTCACTCAGGGCGTGAACCTGCGCTGAT
>JBEKNX010000201.1:0-8163 GCA_049522375.1 Acidimicrobiales bacterium
AAAGATAAGGCATACGACATATTCCAAAGATACTCGAATAAATACAACAACTCTTACCAAGAAAGGTCCAAGGTCCTGCCGGTCGCCGCTTTCGACGCCGTGTTCGTTGCCGCCGTCGTCGGTGGCCTCCTGGTCCTTGCCGGCGCCGCTCTGGCACTGCCCGCTTTCCTGCGGTTCCTGCGAGCCGGGGGGTGGGGCCAGATCCAGAGCCATTTCGTCTGGGCGGTGGCGGCGACCGTTGTCGCTGGCATCGCCCTGCTGGCGCTGGTCGCAGTGGCGCACACCCTGACCCCGGCGCAGCGTAACGGGGAGCTGTTGTACCACCCTGCCGTCTGGTACTACTCGCTCCAGTTCGTGGTAACCGGGCTGCTGGGGGCGGCCATGCTGGTGTTGTGGACGGCGGCCGCGGTGGCGACGGCACGCCGGTTGGCCCTGTCCCCGGCGGTCTTGCGGGCCGAAGCGGTCCTGGCCCTCGCCGTCATGGTGATGATGGCCCTGATGACCGTGGCGACGTCGGTGTGGTGGGGGGCCGTCTCTTCATCGGCACCAGCCTTCCTACAGGGCGTCCCAGCCGGCGCGCCGGCGTCGGGCTTCGACTTGCACCTCGTCGGAACGATGTCGTTGATGCTCGTCGCCACGGTAGCCGCCGCCTACGGGGCTATCCGGATCGCCCGGTCCTGGAGAGAAATGCGACTGGCCTGAGCTTCGGCAACTTCCACGCCCGGGCCCGCGGCCGGTCCCAGATCCGAGCTCAGCTCCGGGGTTCAGACCCTCGTGTACACCGAAATTCGCCGGGTACGGCCCTCGGGCGTGAGGTCGAAGATCGAAGTTACAGCGCCAGCTTTACGGCCCGACCGTCCTGGAGCACGAGCCGTACCGTGCCCAGCGCGGCCAGGTCGTCCAGGGGGTTGTCGTCAACGACTATGAGGTCGGCCCGAAAGCCGGGGCGGACCTGCCCGATCTCGCCGGGGACGCCCATGAGCCGGGCCGGGTTGGTGGTCGCCGCCTGCAGCGCACCGAGACGTGACAGCCCGGCTCCTTCGAGCAGCCTCAGCTCGACCACCGTCGCCGGCAGCCCGCCGACATCGTCTGCCGGAGGTAGATCCGTCCCGCACAAAAGCTGCACTCCGGCAGCGATGGCGTGCTTGATGCTCTCGAGGTGACCGTCTGCGGCCCGCCTGGCGGTGGCGATGTTCGCCTCGGCGAACCCGTTCGCCCGCATCCACGGTTCGCACCTTGTCACCACCAGCGTCGGCGTGAGGTAGGCGCCTTGCTCCGCCAGCAGTGCCGCTGTGCTCACGTCGAGCTCGTAGGCGTGCTCGAAGCAGCGGGCTCCCCGCTCCAGAGCCTGGCGGATGGCCTTGGAGGCGCCCGAGTGGGCGACGACATAGGTGCCGTGTTCGCGTGCCGCCCGCACCGTGCCGTCCAGCTCGTCGTCTGTCATCTCCGAGCGCGAGATTTCCTCGCCCTGGCGCGCCAGTCCCCCGCTGATGGCGACCTTCACGTGGTCGGCGCCCGCCTCCAGCTCCTCGAGGGCGGCGCGGTAGAAGCCCTCCTCGCCCTCGGCTTCGACCCACGCCGCACCGGCGCCGTGGCCCTTGGGCGTCGTGATCGCCTGGCCGGCGCCGAAAATGCGGGGGACGTCGACCCAGCCCCGGCGCCGGGCGTGGCGCAGCCACAAGTCGGCCCGGTGCTGCTCGTGCACGCACCTCAGCGTGGTAATGCCGGCCCCCAGCGCGTCAGGCCACGCTTGGCCGCTCGCAGGACCGTGGCCGCGGGGTTCTCGGTAGGATCGGTACTCGACATGGGGAACACGATCGACAGGTGCGTGTGGCACGAGACCAGGCCCGGGACGCCGCGGCCGGCCAGGGTGGTCAGGTAGCTCTTGTGGCTGTTCCAGGCGAGGACCGGCATGGGGTTGACCAGCATCGTCACCCCGTCCACGCCCTCGGCCCAGTTCAAAAAGGCGTCCAGGTGCCCGACGTAGTCCCATGTCGACCGCACCAGGACCAGGGGCACGCAGGACCAGTCGAACGGGTCACACCAGGCGACGACGTGGCCCCTCACCCCTCGGGCTTCCAGGGCGGACACCAACAGGGGCATCTCCCCGTCCGGCCTCGGCATCCACCGGCCCGTCACCAAGGCGACTTCCATGCCCGCCAGACTGCCACAAGGGCACAGTCGCCCAACCGGGCGGGCCGCGCCGGGGCCCGGGGCGCGCCAACTTCCGCGTTTTCCGGAATTACCACCCTGCGAGTTAGGTCTGCCTCACAGCGTCGATACTGTTACGTGTGGCGACGAACCCGGCGCTCGTGGCGCACCTATACCGGCGGGCCGGCTTCGGGGCAACCCCGGCCGAGCTCGATGACCTCTCCCGTAAGAGCTGGACCGAGCTCGTTGACGGTCTGCTCGCCGGCCTCAGCGGGCCGGACCCGGCGGGGGACGCCGTCCCGCTCCCCCATCTGACCACTCTGCCCGAGTCCAACGTGCCCGGCTACTACTACAACAGCTGGGAGGAGTACTCCAACCTGGTCAACTGGTGGTTGGGGCGGATGGTGGTGACCGACACCCCCCTGCGGGAGAAGCTGACGCTGCTCCTGCACTGCCAGTTCCCCACGTCGATAACCAAGGTCGGGTGGGCCTACATGATGTACGCCCAGAACCAGATCTTCCGGGCCCTGGGCCCGGGCAACTTCGAGACCCTGGTCCAGGCGGTGGCCAAAGACCCGGCCATGCTCATCTGGCTCGACACCGACACCTCCCACCGCAACGCCCCCAACCAGAACTTCGCCCGCGAGCTGATGGAACGCTTCACGATGGGCATCGGCAACTACAGCCAGGAAGATGTCATCCAGGGCGCCCGCACTTTCACGGGCTGGGAGCTGGACACGGTGTCGGGCGGCTTCTTCTTCAACTCCTACGACCACGACAACGGGGTCAAGCACTTCCTCGGCCGCACCGGGCGGTTCATGGGCGAGGACATCGTCCACATCGTCACCCACGAGCCGGCTTCCCACCGTTGGGTGATCTCCCGGCTGTGGACCTGGCTGGCCTACCCGGTCACCCCCGCTGACCCGGTCGTGCAGGACTTCGTCCACGGCTATGCCAAGGACCTCAACATCACCAACCTGCTGGCCGCCATGTTCCACCACCCGGCCTTCGTCTCGCCCCAGGCCATGCAGGGCCTGGTCAAACAGCCCATCGAACTGCTGGTCGGCGCCCTGCGCGTCCTCGGCCTGACCACGGCACCCTTTTCCCCGGGCACGCTGCAGGGCCTGCTGGGCGCCATTGGCCAGGTCCCCTTCGCTCCCCCTTCGGTGGGCGGGTGGGGGTGGAACGAGTACTGGCAGTCGACGGGCGCGGCGGCCGGCTACCTGCAATTGGCATCAAGCCTGGCCGGCGTGGCCAACCTGACCGCCCTGGAGAACGGCGACGGCCACCCCGCCGACCAGGTCACCGCGGCACTGTCGTTGATCGGCCTGCCGGACGTGTCCCACCGGACCCGCTCGGCGGTCACCTCGCTCGCCCTTTCGCTACGCCAAAGCTCGGGCGCGTGGCCGGCCCAGCAGATCGTGACCCTCGCTCTGTTGTCGCCCGAATTCGCCATGAACTGATGCCTGAATTTGCCATGCACCTGATGAAGGAGACCTCGTGACCCTGACACTCGACCGGCGCCAGTTCCTCACCGGCGTGCTCGGAGGCGGCGTGGCCACCGGCCTTGTCCGCTTCAGCGGCCTGAGCTCGCTGTTGAGCATGGCCGAAGCGTCGGCGTCCACCGTGCCGCGCAACGGCCCCTTCGTTCTCTGCACCTTGTACGGGGGCAATGACGGGCTCAACACCGTCATCCCCTACGAGAGCGGGATCTACCGGGACTGGCGTCAGGAACTGGCCGTCCCGGGCGGCCAGGTGCTCCCTCTGGGCGACGACGGGTCAGGCCCGCTCGGGTTCCACCCGTCGCTGGCCGGGCTGCACTCGCTGTGGAAGGAGGGCAAGGTCGCCGTCATCAGCGGGGTCGAGTACCCCAAGCCCAACTTCAGCCACTTCGCCTCCCAGACCATCTGGCAGACCGCTCGCCTCTCCGCTGACCCGGACGCCGGGTGGCTCGGCCGCTGGCTGGACGCGACCGGCACCGACCCGTTCCGGGCCCTTTCGGTCGGCCCGACCCTTCCGCCCGCCCTGGTCGGCTACAAGCAGCAAGCCAGCTCGGTGGTGGACTCCACGTCGGCGGGCGCCCAGCTCCCCGGCCAGAACTCCGCCTTCACCGGCGCCTACAAACAGCTCATGAGCAGCTACCCGGGCGAGCCCGCCCTCCAGGCCGGCCAGGCTAATTCGGGCGGCAACCTGATGCTGGTAGGCAGCAAGGCGGCGGACGCGCTGAGCCACGAGCAACCTCCGGCGGCGCCCCCGGGGAGCGACCCCGGTGACATCGGCACCCAGCTCGACATCGTGGCCGAGCTGATCACCTACGGCCTGCCCACCAGCGTTTACAGCGTCAGCTGGTCGAGCTTCGACACCCACTCCAACCAGGCCAACACCCACGCTACGATGCTCGCCTCCCTCGACGCCGCGGTCACGGGCTTCATGAGCGCGTTCCCCACGGCGGCGCCAGGCAAGAGCCCCGTGATCGTGATCTGCAGCGAGTTCGGCCGTACGCCCCGGGTCAACGCCAGCGCCGGGACGGACCACAGCTCGGCCAGCGTGGTCCTGGTGGTCGGGCCGGCCGTGAAGGGCGGCTTCTACGGGGCCACCCCGAGCTTCACCAAGCTCGACCCGTACGGCAACCTCATCTTCACGACGGACTTCCGCCGGGTTTACGCCACCGTGCTCGAACAGATCCTCGGCATCGGATCGCCGTCGCCCATCCTCGACGGCGCCTTCCGCCCCATCGACTTCCTCTAGCGGCCTGCCTAGGAAGGCGGCTAGAGGACCTGGAGGGCCGCCACCGGCGTACAGTGGCGCCGTGGTCAGCACGCCCGACGACGAGGGGACGGTCGTCGAGGCGGCCGGGCACCAGGTGCGCATCACCAGCCCAAACAAGGTCCTCTTCCCGGAGCGGGGAGAGACGAAACTGGACCTGGTCCGCTACTACCAGGCGGTCGAAGAGCCGTTGATGAGGGCGATGGGCGGCCGCCCGGTCCTGCTCCAGCGGTTCCCCCACGGCGCCACAGGCCCGTCGTTCTTCCAAAAGCGCGTGCCCGAGCACCACCCGGAATGGCTCGAGACCGCGGTCGTGTCCACCCCCAACGGCACTACGTCGCAGGCTCTAGTCGCCTGTGACCTGGCCCACGTGCTCTGGGCGGTCAACCTGGCCTGCCTGGGCTTCCACGTATGGCCGTCCCGGGCGGCCGACCCCGACCACGCCGACCAGCTGCGCATCGACCTCGACCCGACCCCAGGGGTCAGCTTTGCCATGGTCCAGGAGGCGGCCCAGGAGGTGCACGACCTTTTCGAGCAGCTGGGCGTGGTGGCGCTGCCCAAGACGACCGGCAACCGGGGGATCCATGTCTTCGCCGGCCTCCAGCCCCAATGGACGTCCGTCGACGTGCGGGCGGCGGCGGTGGCCGTGGCCCGCGAACTCGAGCGCCGCCGTCCCGACCTGATAACAGCAGCGTGGTGGAAGGAGGAGCGGGGGGCCCGGGTCTTCGTCGACTTCAACCAGAACGCCCCCCACAAGACCATCTTCGGGGCGTGGTCGGTCCGGGCCCGTCCTGGCGCCCAGGTCTCCACGCCGTTCCGGTGGGACGAGCTGTGGTCGGTCACGCCCGACGAGCTGACGACCGCCAACGTGCCCGCCCGGGTAGGCCAGCTGGGCGACCCGTGGGCGGCGATGGCCGACGAACCACAGTCGCTGGCACCAGTGCTGGCCCTGCACGAGCGGGACCGGGCGGCCGGCCTGGCCGACGCGCCGTGGCCGCCGGTCTACCCGAAGATGCCGGGCGAGCCGCCCCGAGTGGCACCGAGCCGGGCCAAGAAGCCCGAGCCATGAGCTCGCCGGGCGCCTGCTTGCGCTGCCGGGCATGTGGCGCCGGTTACGCGCTTGACGAGGGCGCCTGGCGGTGCCGGTGCGGCGGATTGTTCGACCTGGGGCTCCAGCCGCCCGACGATGCCTTTGCCGGCCTCGGGACGCAGCCCTGGTCGCTGTGGCGCTACCGCAAGGCTCTGCCCTTCTCAGCCTCGGCCACCGGCTGGCAGGCCATAACCATGGGCGAGGGGGCCACCCCGCTGGTGGCCATCGATGGCGGCCTGCGGTTGAAGCTCGACTTCTTGATGCCGACCCTGTCGTTCAAGGACCGCGGCTCCGTGGTGCTGGTGGCCAAGGCGGCCGAGATCGGTGTGCACCGGCTTGTCGCCGACAGCAGCGGCAACGCCGGCGCTTCGATCGCCGCCTACGCCGCCCGGGCCGGGATAGACGTGGAGGTGTTCGTCCCTGCCACCACATCGGAAAAAAAGCTGGCGCAGCTGGAGGGTTACGGGGCTACCGTGCACTGCGTCAGCGGCTCGCGGGCCGACACCGCTGCGGCCGCCATCGACCATGTCGCCGCCACCGGCGCGTTCTACGCCAGCCACGTCTACAACCCCCTTTTCCATCACGGGACCAAGACTTTCGCCTTCGAGCTGTGGGAACAGCTCGGGGGGCGCCTGCCGAGCACAGTCCTGCTCCCGGCAGGCAACGGGACGTTGCTCATCGGAGCGAGCATCGGCTTCAAGGAGCTGGCGGCGGCCGGGCTGGTCGGGCACGTGCCCCGGCTGGTGGCCGTGCAGGCCGAGCGCTGCGCGCCCCTGGCGCACGCGGCGCGCGCCGCTCACCAAGGCGAGGCCCTCCGCACCACTGCTCACGAGCCGGGGCCGGCGCCGGCCCCGGGCGCAACGGCGGCCGAGGGGATCGCCATCGCCGAGCCTGCCCGGCTGGCGCAAATGCTCGACGTCGTCGCCGAGAGCGGCGGGACCGTCCTCACGGCCACAGAACAAGGCATAGCCTCCGCCCGCCTGGCCCTGGCGGCAAAAGGGATCGATGTCGAGCCGACGGCCGCCACTGTCTACGCGGCGTGGCTCGAGTGGCCCGGTGCACCCGCTCCGTCGTCCACGGTCCTCGCCATCACCGGAGCGGGGCTCAAGTCCCCGCCACCGTCCCATCGGGCCGCCACGGCCCCCCAGCCCGAGGAGGGGCACGAAGCATGACCCTGACAAGCTCAAGCCCTTTTTACAACGTCCGCGATTACGGCGCCAGCGGCAACGGCAAAACCGACGACACGGCCGCCATTTCCGAAGCGATAACGGCCGCCGCCCCGCCCTCGGCTCCCACCGGTAACACGGTGTACTTCCCGGCCGGCAAGTACCTCGTCACCTCGGGCCTGGCTGTCCCCCCCGCGCTCACACTGCAGGGCGCGGGCTGGAACACGCCGGGCGCCCAGGTCAACACCTTCGCTGGCAGCTGGATTTTCGTCGAAGCGGGCGCGGGTTTCAGCCCCGTCACCGTCTCGGGCAGCGGCGGCGCCGTCAGGGCCCTGGGGTTCAACGTCCCCGACCAGAGCACGGCGGGACCGCCGGCCAGCGCCCAACCGATGATCCTGGTCGGGGCCAACAATGCCCTCATAGAGGACATCTGCCTCTACAACCCCTACGGCGGGATCTACATAAACAATGCGGCACAGGCCTCCGTCCGGCGGATCTTCGGCCAGCCCGTCCAGTACGGGATAATCGTCGACGGTTCGCGCGACACCAATTACATCGACACCGTGCATTTCTGGCCTTACTACCAGCCGACCACGACGACTGTCGCGGCCTACCAGCTGGCCAAGGGCGTCGCCATATGCCTCTTGCGCTGCGACAACCCTCATCTCAGCAATATCTTCGCCTTCAACTACAACAAGGGCCTGAGCCTTTCCAGTTCGTCGACCGGCATCCCGCACAAAGTCCACCTTATGAACGCCGACTTCGACCGGTGCGTGACCGGGGTCCACATCGGTTCGCCCGGCACCCTGGGGTCGGCCGCCACCATCCAGATGGCCAATGTGACCATACAGTCGCCCACCGGGCCTGGCGTCCCGACCGGCAATGGGATCTGGGTCGAGGCGGCCGCCGCTTACGCCATGGTCCAGGCGTCCAATGTGCGCGTTGCCAACTCGGGCTTGAACGCGGTCCGGATAGACGCCGACAATGTGA
>JBEKNX010000202.1:0-8132 GCA_049522375.1 Acidimicrobiales bacterium
GTCTCGAGCATCGAGCCGAGCAGCACCCCGAGGCCGCACACGCGTGCCACCGTTGCCACCTCGATGGCGGCCTGGAGGCCTCCGCATTTGGCGAGTTTGATGTTCACCACGTCGCACGCACCAGCATCGGCCAGTCGCCGCACGTCGGCGGCACTGTGGGCGCTCTCGTCGGCTACGACCGGGACCGGGCTGCGGGCCGTGACGGTGGCCAGCCCGGCCAGGTCGGTGGCCGGCACGGGCTGCTCGATGAACTCGAGCGTCACTCCCGCGCGTGCCACCCCGTCGATCACCTGGAGGGCCTCCCGGGCCGTCCACGCCTGATTGGCGTCGACGCGAAGAGCAACGCTCTCGGGCACCGCCCGGGCGACGGCCTGTACGCGCTCGACGTCGAGCGGGACCGGCCCTCCCACCTTGAGCTTCAAGGTGCCGAAGCCTTCGTCGGCGCGCCGGCGGGCCTCGGTGGCCATGTCGGCCGGGGCAGCCAGGCTCACGGTCACGTCGGTGGCGATGGGACGAGGGGTGGCTCCGAACAGCTGCGGAAGGGTGACCGCCAGCGAGGCCGCCAGGGCGCGATGCACGGCCACATCGACACCGCACTTTGCGGTGCTGTTGCCCACCATGGCTGCAGCCATGTCCGTCAGGGCCAGGGAGTAATCGCTCAGGTCCCGCCCGACCAGGACCGGCGCCAGGACTTTGTTGACCGCCTCTTCGATCGAAGCGTTGGTCTCGCCGGTTATCCGGGCCGTCCCCACCACCTCGGAGCAACCGGTGAGGCCGCTTTCGGTGCGCACCGATACGGTCACGACGTCGAAGTCCCTGACCTCCCGGAGAGCCGTCCGGAAAGGCGACCGCAAGCGCACCTGCCGCCGGCCGGTCTCAACCCCCGTAATGCGCATGGTTGCCCCTCCGCCGGACACCGTAGTGCGTGCAGGTCCAGGCCTTGATGATGGCCGGGTCGCTTGGGTGCGGGGAGAGCTGTGCCCGTGAGCCTGAGCCCGAACGCAGGGGCAAAATCATCCGGATGAGGCCGCCGTGGCATGACCTCGTCTGTGCGCCAAACTATTCCAAGGCTGGGCCTCCTTGGGGCCGCTATGCCCCCGAGTTGTCGACGACCTGAGCGATCTCTACGAAGTCAATAGTCGGGGCGACACCGTAGAGACCGGTCACCCGCTCACGCAGCTCAGGCGAGAAGTTTTGCGGTTGCCTGCACTCGGTCCGTGCAAGACGCCACAGCCTTCGAGATACGAGCGTCCGAGCTTGAAGCATCATGGCGTGAGCGCCTCGGCCCGGTCCGGGCGAACTCGGCAGCAGATCACATTCTGCGCATCCTTCCCGGAGCCCCGATCCTGACCGTTGAGGGTGCAGCCCGGCTGCTCGGTCGAACGTTCAATCCTGCGAACCAGGCGGTCCAGCGGCTCGTCGAGGCAGGAATCCTACGGCAAGTCAACGCCGGTAGACGAAACCGAGCGTACGAAGCGCCCGAGATTATCTCGGCATTCATCGCCCTAGAACGCCAGCTCGCCAGTCCCGGCGGAGATGCGCTTACGAGCCGGCCCGTGCGCCGGGTACCCGAGCGGCCAATAATCACCGGGCCCCACCTCTTGGGGCAATCGGCAAGAGGTGGTCACTCCGCGACGGACGCCAACTTTGCTAGTCACGCATATTTGCGTGGTACGTAGGATTCTACTACACTAGGTCCAATGGCATGGATCGGGGGCGTGAAGCCCGAGCGTGCTGCGCCGACGCACATGTGGGACGCGTCTACGCCCGTGCCTGAGGAAGACGCGTCTGGTACGCCGACGACCTTCAACCGGGGCAAGTCGGCTGGCCTGCGAGAACGCAAGAAGGAGGCGACGCGCGAGGCGCTGAGCATGGCGGCACTGAGACTGGCACTCGAGCGCGGCATCGCCAATGTCCGCGTGGGCGACATCGCCGCCGCTGCGGGAGTGTCGCCCCGCACGTACAACAACTACTTCTCCAACCGGGAGCAGGCCATCTGCGCCCTGGGCGCACAACGGGCGCTGCGCATCGTGAGCGCTTTCAACGACCGCCCGGCCGGCGAGTCGTTGGCGGAGGCGTTGGTCCATGCCATGGTGGACCACAATGACGCCCAAGGCGAGCCTGACAAGGACGTCTTCCGCTTGATGGCGTGCGACGAGGTGGTGCGGGGGGAGTGGTTCAAGGCCACTGCGGCCGTACACCGTCCTTTTGCCGATGCCATTGCCGCCCGCGCGGGGATGGACGCCGCGGTGGACCTCCTGCCGCACGTGGTCGCTTCGGCTTATGAGGCGGCGGCCCGGGCGGCGATGCAGTTCTGGCTGCGCCCGGAGTGCACCAAGCCGTTTGCCAGCGTCCTGCGCGACGCCCTGACGGTCCTCGCCCCGGTGGCCGAGGCGCTCGAGCGCGCCGCCCAACCGGCGTCGGGCCAGCCGGCGTCGGGCCAACCGGCGTCGGGCCAGCCGGCGTCGGGCCAGCCGGCGTCGGGCCAGCCGGCGTCGGGCCAGCGGCACCTGAGCCGGGCGCGGTAGGCGCTCCCGATGCTCCTCCGGCTCCTGCGGCTCTACCTGCGCCCCTACCGCAACGCCATCATCGTCGTCGTACTGCTGCAGTTCGTCCAGTCCCTGGCCAACCTGTACCTGCCCACGCTCAACGCCGAGATAATCGACAACGGCGTGGTAAAAGGGGACCCGGGCTACATCCTGCGCAGCGGCGGGGTGATGCTGGGCGTGACCCTGGTACAGGTGGCCTGCGCCATCGGGGCGGTCTATTTCGGTGCCCGGACGGCCATGGCCCTGGGCCGGGACATGCGCGGCGCCGTGTTCCATCACGTGCAGGATTTTTCCGCCCGGGAAGTGGGCCATTTCGGCACGCCCACGCTCATAACCCGGACCACCAACGACGTCCAGCAGGTCCAGATGCTCGTCCTGCTGAGCTTCACCATGATGGTGGCGGCTCCCATCATGGGCGTCGGCAGCGTCATCATGGCGCTCAAACAGGACGTGCCATTGTCGTCGCTCCTGGTCATCATCGTGCCCGTGCTGGCGGTCGTCGTTGGTTTGATCGTTTCCCGCATGCGCCCGCTCTTCCGGCTGATGCAAAAGCGGATCGACCGGATCAACCAGGTGCTACGGGAGCAGATCTCCGGGGTGCGGGTCATCCGCGCCTTTGTGCGCGACGACTGGGAACGGGACCGTTTTGGGGGCGCCAACACCCAACTGTTCGGCGTTTCGCTCGGCGTGGGGCGGTTGATGGCCTTCATGTTCCCCTCCGTGATGCTGGTGATCAACCTGGCCAGCATCGCCACGCTGTGGTTCGGGGGCCACCTCGTGGCCGGCGGCAGTATGCAGATCGGTGCCCTGACGGCCTTCCTCAGCTACCTCATCCAGGTGCTCATGGCGGTCATGATGGCGACTTTCATGTTCCTTTTGGTCCCCCGGGCCGAGGCGTGCGCCGAGCGGATCGAGGAGGTCCTCGGCACCCCGTCGAGCGTCCTGCCCCCGACCGACCCCATCGTCCCTCCGAAGACCGAGGGCCGGCTGGAGCTGCGGGACGTCGAGTTCCACTACCCCGGGGCGGAGGAGCCGGTACTTCGGGACATAAACCTGGTGGCCGGGCCGGGGGGGACCACGGCCGTGATCGGCAGCACGGGCAGCGGCAAGACGACCCTGCTCAACCTGTTGACCCGGCTTTTCGACGCGACCGCCGGAGAAGTGTTGATCGATGGAGTGGACGTGCGCCGCCTCGACCCGTCGACCTTGTCGCGCCTGATCGGGCTCGTACCCCAACGCCCGTACCTTTTTTCGGGCACGGTCGCTTCCAACCTCCGCTACGGTCGGCGCGACGCCAGCGACGAGGAGCTGTGGAAGGCCCTCGAGATCGCCCAGGCCCGTACCTTCGTCGAGCAGATGCCGGGCCAGCTCGAGGCCGAGATCGCCCAGGGGGGCACCAACGTCTCGGGCGGGCAACGCCAGCGGCTGGCCATCGCCCGGGCGCTCGTGCACCGCCCCGCTATTTACCTCTTCGATGATTCGTTCTCTGCTCTCGACTACGGGACCGACGCCGCCCTGCGCGCCGCCCTGGCCCGCGACACCGCCGGCGCCACCGTCGTCATCGTCGCCCAGCGCGTCAGCACGATCCGTCACGCCGACCAGATAATCGTCCTGGACCAGGGCCAGGTAGTGGGGACCGGTACCCACGAACAACTCATGGCCGCCAACCCGACTTACCGCGAGATCGTCCTCTCCCAGCTCACTGAGGAGGAGGCGGCGTGAGCGCCATGGCCGTACGCCGGGGGCCGGGCGGCGGCGGTTTCGGCGGCCGCGGCCTCATGGGTGGCGGGGGGCCGGTGGAGAAGTCCCTCAACTTCGGCCCCTCGGCCAAGCGCCTGCTCGGTGAACTACGCCCCGAACGCCTACTGGTCAGCATCACCCTCGGTCTTGGCGCCGCCAGCGTCGGGCTGTCGGTACTTGGCCCCCGGTTGCTGGGCGACGCCACCAACCTGATATTCGCCGGCGTCATCGGCAAGAAGATCCCGGCCGGCGTCACCCAGGCCGAGATGGTGGCCCGGCTGCGGCGAGAGGGCCACGGCACCCTGGCCGACATGCTCAGTTCGATGCACCTTGTGCCCGGCCGCGGCGTCGACTTTGGCCACGTCGGCCAGGTACTGCTCTTGGTACTCGTCATCTACCTCGTTTCGTCGCTGGCCAGCCTCATGCAGGGGCGCCTGATGACCGTGGCCGTGCAACGTTCGGTCTTCCGGCTGCGCCAGAAGGTACAGGCCAAGCTGTCCCGCCTGCCGCTGCGCTATTTCGACGGCCAGCCTCTGGGCGAGATCCTGAGCCGGGTCACCAACGATATCGACAACATTTCGCAGACTCTCCAGCAAACCCTGAGCCAGGTCGTGACGTCGCTGCTGATGATCATAGGCGTGCTCATAATGATGTTCCTCATCTCGCCCTTGCTGGCCGTCATCGCCCTGGTCACCGTCCCGGTATCGGCCGTCGTGGCCACTCAGATCGGCAAGCGTTCGCAGCCGAACTTCGTCCAACAGTGGCAGACCACGGGGAAACTCAACGGCCACATCGAGGAGATGTACACGGGCCACGCTCTGGTGAAGGTCTTCGGCCACGCCGACGAGGCCGAAGAAATCTTTGCCGAGCATAACAACGCCCTGTTCGCGTCGAGTTTCAAGGCTCAGTTCGTTTCTGGCATCATCCAACCGGCCATGTCGTTCATCGGCAATATCAATTACGTGCTCGTGGCCGTGGTCGGTGGCCTGCGGGTCGCCTCCGGGCAGCTTTCGCTAGGCGATGTGCAGGCATTTATCCAGTACTCCCGCCAGTTCACCCAACCGCTCACCCAGGTGGCGAGCATGGCCAACCTGCTCCAATCGGGCGTCGCCTCGGCCGAACGCGTTTTTGCCCTCCTCGACGAAACCGAGCAGGGCCCCGATCCCGAGCGCCCGGCGGTCCTGGAGACAGCCCGCGGGCAGGTGGACTTCGAGCACGTGTCGTTCCGTTATGTCCCCGACGTCGCGCTCATCGAAGACCTCTCGCTCACCGTCGAACCGGGCCAGACGGTGGCCATCGTGGGCCCGACCGGGGCCGGCAAGACCACCCTGGTCAACCTGCTCATGCGCTTTTACGAGCTGGACGAGGGGCGGATCACCCTCGACGGCGTCGACATCGCCAAGATGACCCGGGAGGGCTTGCGCTCCAAGACGGGGATGGTGCTCCAGGACACCTGGCTTTTCAGTGGGACTATTGCCGAGAACATCGCCTACGGCGCCCTCGGCGCCACCTCCGAGGAGATCAAGGCCGCCGCCGTGGCCACCCATGTCGACCACTTCGTGCGCACCCTGCCCCAGGGCTACGACACGCTGATCGACGAGGAGGGCTCGACGGTCAGCGCCGGCGAACGCCAGCTCATCACCATCGCCCGCGCCTTTTTGGCCGAGCCGGCCATCCTCATCCTGGACGAGGCCACCAGCTCGGTGGACACCCGTACCGAGCTGCTGATCCAGCGGGCCATGAACACGCTGCGCCAGGGCCGCACCAGCTTCGTCATCGCCCACCGCCTTTCGACTATCCGCGATGCCGACATGATCCTGGTCATGGAGGCGGGACGGATCGTCGAACGCGGCACCCACTCCCAGCTGCTCGAAGCCGGCGGCGCCTACGCCCACCTTTACGCCGCCCAGTTCGCCCAGGCCCTTTCCGAGGTGGACTGACCGGGCTTAGTGGCGGACGACTACCACCGGGCACTTGGCATGCGTGGCCACCTTTTCGCTCACTGAGCCGATGAGCAGGCCGGCCACTTCACCGTGCCCGCGCGCCCCCACGACGAGGAGGCTGGCCCCGACGCTCTGCGCCGTGCGCAATAGGCAACTGGCGGCCGCGCCCTCCACGACGTGGGTTTTCACCACCAAGTCGGGGTAACGGCCGACGAACTTGAGCCGGACGTCTTCGAGCACCTCCCGAGCGGGGTCGAGGGGGTCGAAGTCGGACGGCAGGGGCAGTGGCATCCCCAGCATGAGGGGCATATGCCACCCGACCACGACATGGAGGTCGAGCTTTTTGGTGGTGGCCTCTTCGGCCGCCCACTCCAGAGCGACCAGAGAGGGCGCCGAGCCGTCGACGCCGACCACGATGGGACCGTTGCCCTGGGCCATTGGCCGTGACTGTACTCCTACCGGGCTGGTCAGCGCCCGTCCGGGTGCCGGCCGGAAAGCATGCCCGGGCGCGCCGCATAGCTGCCCAAGGGGAGCACTGGTAGGCGGGGCAGCTACCCTTTTCCATGGCCGTGACCCTCACCGGTGGGCAGGAGCTGTTACTGGTGCTCGCCGGCCTCGGTGCCGGAGTGGTCAACGGCGCCGCCGGGGGCGGCACCCTCATCTCTTTCCCGGCCCTTCTAGCGGTCGGCTACCCGGCGCTCACCGCCAATGTCACCTCCACCGTGGGGATCTGGCCCGGGTACCTGGGAGGAGTGGCCGGCTTCCGCCAAGAGGTGGCGCAGCAGCGCGACCAGCTCCGCCGCCTGGCTGCCACCGTAGTCGGCGGGGCGGCCCTGGGCGGCGTCCTGCTGCTCACTACTCCCAGCGGCGACTTCCGCTCGCTGGCCCCCTACCTCTTGCTCTTTTCATGCGCGCTGTTCGGCGCCCAGCCCTGGCTCGCCTCGCGCCTGGGTGTCGCCGCCGGCAGGGGCCAGGCCGGGGGCGGTGGTGGGGCCGACCGTGCCCGCCTGGTCCTGCTCCACGGCGGGTGCTTCGTGGCCGCCGTGTACGGCTCCTACTTCGGGGCGGGCCTCGGGGTGGTGCTCCTGGCCGTGCTGGGCCTGGCCACTTCCGAACCGTTGGCCCGGGTCAACGGGTTGCGCAGCGTGCTCTCGTTGATCGTCAACACGGTGGCGCTGGTCATCTTCGTGGCCCACGCCCACGTGGCTTGGGGGGCGGCCGGGCTCATGGACGGCAGCGCACTGGTGGGGGGTTATGTCGGGGCGCGGGTGGCCCGTCGGGTCCCGACGGCGGTGCTGCGCGCCGTCATCGTCGTCGTGGGCCTGGTGACTGCCGTTTACCTGCTGGTCGATTAGGCGCGCCGCCGGCGTGGGGCGCGGGACGCGGCCCCGGCGGTGGTCAGCCCGGGCCCGGGTCGGTCCGCCGGGTCACCAGCCGACGACGCGGGACCAGAACTCGGGCTGGGGCCGGAAGCCGAGGGAGGCGTAGAACCCCTGCGCCTGGTCGGTCTGGAGCCCCACGTGCTGGCCCGGCACCTGCGCCAGCAAGAACCGCACCATCGCCGAGGCGATGCCTCGCCTCTGGTAGGAGGACGCCGTCCACACGTCGACCAGGTAGGCGTTGCAAACGCCGTCCGAGAGCACCCGGGCCAGGCCGACCACCCGGTCGCCGTCGCCGTTCTCGTCGCGGGCGATGGCGACGTGCCGGGACTGGCGGAACGAGCGGCGTAGGTCCTCGGCCGAGCGTTCTTTGGCGAAGCCTTCGGCGGCCAGGTCGGCCTTTACCTGGGCCCAATCGATACCGGCCAGGGACCCGTCGATACGGGCCCTCATGTCTAACTGGGCGGCGGCGTGGTGGGCGATGTCCCCAGAGCGTAGATTGGCGGCTGTGCCGGAGCCCA
>JBEKNX010000203.1:0-8117 GCA_049522375.1 Acidimicrobiales bacterium
GGGATGCCTATGTAGGCGCCCTGCTCGGAGCCGTTCCCGGTGAAGTGCCGGCTCACCGCCAGGACCGAGGACGGGGCCAGGCGGGTGATGTTGGTGGGGACGACGAAGTTCAACAAGTCGCTCACGTACACGTCGCGGGGGTGCACATTTTGGACGCGGTCCGGGCCGAAGTACTGGAAAGCGAGAAAGGGTGCGGCCAGGACGATGAACAGGGCGCTCGCCACCTTCAAGCCGTCCCAGGCATAGCGGAAATGGGCGGCCACGGTGGCCCGGTTGAGCACGCACAGCACGGCCACGGCTATGGCTGCCGTAACCGCCTCCATGGCCAGGACCTCTTCGCCGCTAAGCAGCTGGGCCCAGGCCAGGAGGCCCAGGACCAGCCCCTCTCGCCATGGCTTGGCCGACTGGACTACCAATAGGCGGTCAAGGAGGATAAGGAAAAGTGGGGCGCTGGCCATGAGCACTTGCGCCAGGTGCCCGACGGCTTGCGAGGTCACATAAGGCGAGAAGCCAAGCACCAGGCCACCGGCCAGGGACGGTAGCCGCCCCGACCAACGCCGGAAGGCCAGGTAGGAGAACGTGCAGGCCAGCGCCGGGGCCAGGCTGAGCACCACATTGTAAGAAAAGGCGGGCCCGAACAGGACCGTCACCGGCGCCATCACGAAGCTGGGTAGCAGCACCGACGTGTTCCACATCAGGTTTATCCCGCTGGGGAAGTTGACGTAGGTGCTCACCAGGGGGTTGAGGCCGTGGCCGATGGCGAAAGGCATCCAGGAAAAGAACCACGAGTACTCGTCGGCGTCGCCTGCGCCGCCGATCTGGTTGCCCCTGGGGAACTCCCACGCCACGTGCCACCACGCCACGGTCAGGGCCAGCGATATGACGAACACGACCAGCACTTCCCACCCCGTCGCGGTGTTCCTCTGGGACTTTTGTGCCGTAGGTGGGGGCGTGGGGCCGACCGGTCGGGTGCTCTTAGGCGGCGTGGGCTCGGCGCCCGAGGGTCGCCACGGTGCCAGAACGACCAGGGCGGCCGAGACGGCCGTTTTTACTGACCCCGACGGCAGTGGCGGTGCCGACGCCTCTTGTTCGACACCGGGGCCTTCGACACCGGGGCCTTCGACACCGGGGCCTTCAGTACTGGTGCCCCGCCCGTCCGGGCCCGGCGTCGCCAGCCGTCCCCACCGGGGACGGAAACGCGTGGAGCGGCGCCGCCGGCTGTGGTGGGGCCCGGGAGCGGGGCTCGCCGGGACCGGGACCTGTGGGCTCACTCGCCTCGAGCGGGCCTCTCCGGTACCGCCCGCCGGGAGGCGCCCACGTACGCCGACAGCGGCCGGATAAGGGCGTTTTGCGATTCCTGCTCGATTATGTGCGCAGTCCACCCCGTAACACGGCTCATTACGAATATCGGCGTGAAGGTGGGCGTGTCGAAACCCATGAGGTGGTAAACCGGCCCGGTCGGGTAATCGAGGTTGGGGTAGAGGCCTTTCGACTCGAGCATGGCTTGCTCGAGGCGGTTGTAAATGGCCATCAATTGCCGCCCCTCTTCGTTGCCGTCAGCCAGCTCGGCCAGGGCTGCCCGCATGGTGGGCACCCGGCTGTCGCCGTGCTTGTAAACGCGGTGACCGAAGCCCATCACCTTGCCCCCTGCGGCCAGGGTTCCGGCCAGCCAGGCCGGCACCGCCTCGGGACCGGGGAGCGTGGCAAAGATGGCCATTACCGCTTCATTGGCTCCTCCGTGCAGCGGCCCCTTGAGCGCCCCGATGGCCCCGGTGACGGCGGAGTAAAGGTCGGAGAGGGTCGAGGTTATGACCCGGGCCGTGAAGGTCGAGGCGTTGAAGCCGTGCTCGGCGTACAAGATGAGCGATATCTCGAAACAGCGCACCACTTCGGGACCGGGCACCGAGCCGAAGCACATATAGAAGAAGTTCTCGGAGAAAGAGAGGGTGGGGTCGGGCGCGATAGGCGCCTGGCCCCGGCGGCGCCGCTGCTCGGCGGCGACGATGGTGGGCAGCTGGGCCCATAGCCTGATGGACTTGGCGAGATCGGTCGGTCGGTGGATATCGCTGGGCCCACCCGTGGCGCTGCCGCCTTGCCCCTCGGCCGGGTCGAGGGCACCGAGGAAGCTGACCGCGGTACGCAGGACGTCCATGGGGCTGCAGGTGACGGGGAGCCGGCCGAGAGCGTCGGTGAGGTCCCGGGGCACCTGGCGCCCGGACCTCTCGGCCGTCATGAACGCCTCCAGTTGCGCCGAGGTGGGCAGCTCGCCGTGCCAGATGAGATAGGCGACCTCCTCGAAGCGGCGGGAAGCCGCCAGGTCGGGCACCGGGTAGCCGCGGTAGAGCAGGACGCCGGTCGCCTCGTCTATCACCGAGACCGCGGTCGTATCGGCGACGACCCCGGCCAGGCCCCGGTTGGTCTCGGGCGTGGCCGTGCTCATAACTGCCCCAGTCGGGCGTCGAGCGCGCTGTAGTCGTCGTACCCGAGCAGTTCGTACAGTTGGGCGCGAGATTGCATCTGTTCCAGCAACTCCTTTTGTGTGCCGTCCGAGACGAGCGTGGCCAGCCCGCGCCCGACGGCCCCCATGGCCAGGCGTAACAGCGTAACCGGGTATATGACCACGTTCACGCCGAGCCCGGCCAGCGTGGTGCCGTCCAGGAGTTGGGTCTTGCCAAACTCGGTCATATTGACCAGCAACGGGGCGTCGACGCGCCGGCGGAAACGTTCGATCTCGGCCGCGTCGGCCAGCGCTTCGGCGAAAATCATGTCCGCTCCGGCGTCCAGGTAGGCCTTCGCCCGCTCTACGGCGGCATCGAGGCCCTCCACCGCCCGGGCGTCGGTACGAGCGCATATGACAAAAGCGGGGTCCTGCCGCGCTTCGGCCGCCGCCTTGACTCGCCGGCGCATGTCGGCGACGGCCACGACCTCCTTGCCTTCCAGATGGCCGCAGCGCTTCGGGTTGACCTGGTCCTCGATGTGGCAGCCAGAGACGCCCAGGTCCTCCAGGACGTGGACGGTGCGGGCGGCGTTGAGGGGCTCGCCGAAACCCGTGTCGGCGTCGACGAGCGTGGGCAAGCCGGTGGTGCGAGCGACCTCGTGGCTACGGGCGGCCACCTCGCTCAAGGTCGTCAAGCCGATGTCGGGCAGGGCCAGGGACGCGGCCACGACGGCCCCGGAGACGTACACGCCCTCGAAGCCCAAGCGCTCGATCAGCAGCGCGGACAGCGGGTTGAAGGCGCCGGGGAAGCGCAGCAGCCGGCCCGAAGCGAGGCCGGCCCGCAGGGCCTGGCGCTTCTCGGCCGCCGGCACCGGGGAGTGGAACATCAGAACAGGCCTCCTCTGGGCGTCTTCGCCTCCAGGTCCGGGCAGGCGAAGGTGCACTCCCGGACCTCGGTGGGCGTCAACGCGGGGAGGCGCTCGACGAGGTCGAGGAAGCGCCGTTGCTCGTCCGGCGCGATGGTGCCCTCCGCCAGCCGGTGGAACTTGTCCACGTAGGCCGATGGGCCGAAGGGCCGGGCACCACGGGGATGGGCGTCGGCCACGGCTATCTCGTCTTCGACCTTGGTGCCGTCCTCCAGCTCGACCACCACCCGGCCCCCGAACGCCTCGCCGGCCAGGTAGCGCTCCGTCCACGTGGCGTCCTCGGCCGTCGTGACCTTGCCCCAAAGGGCGACGGTCTGGGGGCGGTGAGCCCTTTGTTGGAGGTAGGACGAGCCGTGGTCCCAGGTCCCGTCCTCCAGGGCCACGGCGAAGATGTACGGCAGCGAATGGTCGAGCGTCTCTCGTGAGGCGCCGGGGTCGAACTTCTGCGGGTCGCCCGAGCCCGTCCCGATGACGTAGTGGGTGTGGTGGCTGGTGTATATGGTCACCGCCCGCACCCGGGCCAGGTCAGGCACCTGCCGGCGCAGGCGGCGGGCCAGGTCGATGAAGGCCTGGGCCTGGTACTCGGCCGAATGTTCCTTGGTGTAGGTGTCGAGGATGGCTCGCTTGGGCTCGCCCGGCTCGGGCAGGGGGACCCGGTACACGGCGTCGGGCCCGTCGAGCAGCCAGGCGATCACACCGTCCTCGCCCTCGTAGATGGGCGCGGGCGAGGTCTCGCCCCGCATCGCCCGGTCGACTGCCTCAATGGCCACCTTGGCCGCGAAGGCCGGCGCGTACGCCTTCCAGGACGAGATGTCGCCCTTGCGCGACTGCCGGGTGGCCGTGGTCGTGTGCAGCGCCTGGCCGATGGCCTGGTAGACGACTTCGGTCGGCAGGTGCAACAGCGTCCCCAGGCCGGCGGCCACGGACGGTCCCAGGTGGGCGACATGGTCGATCTTGTGCGCGTGCAGGGAGATCCCCCGGGACAGGTCCACCTGGACCTCGTAAGCGGTGGCGACGGCCCGCACGAGGTCGGGCCCGGAGCACCCGGCGTGCTGGGCGACGGCCAACAAGGCGGGGATGTTGTCGCCCGGGTGGGAGTACTCAGCGGCCAGGAAGGTGTCGTGGAAGTCCAGCTCGCGCACGGCCACGCCGTTGGCCCACGCCGCCCATTCGGGCGCTACACGCCTGCCCGCGGAGCCCGCCGGGTACCCCCAGACGGCTGCTCCGGGCAGGAGCTCGTGACGCACTGCCTGGGCCCGGGCGTTGGCCACCGAGGCCCGGTACAGGGCGGCGGCAGCCACGCCGGCGTCGTCGATCAGCCGGTTGACGACCATCTCCGCCACCGGGGCCTCGACGGGCACCGGGTCGGTGGCGACCTCGGCCAGCTTCCAGGCCAGTTGCTGCTGGCGGGGGAGCCGTTCGGCGCTGCTGTACGAGCGGACCTCGTGGCGCTTCATCGTCGTCCGATCTGCCCACGGCGGGGGTCGTCTGGCATCCCTAGGAACGATACCCGGGGAAGGCCAGGGGTGCCTTTGCCGGCCCCGTCGACCCCGTGGACGGGCGGGTCGTGCTCGACCCCGAGGACGGACGGCGGTGCTAAACAGGTGGCAATGCGGACCGGCGCCGGCGGCCGCTCGGCCAGGCACCACTGGTTGAGCGCGACTGGGGCGGCTTTTTCAGCCCTGACGTTGACGATGAGCTCTTCGCCCGGCCCGGTTGCCGCGGCCGCCGCCCCGGCGGCGGTGGCGACGGCGGGGTACCCGGGCACCAGGCCCATGACCGGGTTGGCGGCCGCGGAGCACGGCGGGGCTTTCAAGGACGGGGGTGTGATCGCCCACGGGACGGCTAGGTTTTTCGGCAGCCCGACCAATCTGGTCCTGGCCGCCCCGATCGTGGGCATGGCGGCGGCGCCGGGCGGAGGGGGTTATTGGCTGGTCGGCGCGGACGGAGGCGTGCTGAGCTATGGCGACGCCCGGTACTTCGGCGGGACCGGTGCCGTCCGGCTCGGTGCCCCGATCGTCGCCCTGGCCCCCACCCTCGACGGCAATGGGTACTGGCTCGTCGGTGCCAACGGCCGCGTTTACTCATTTGGAGACGCCGTTTTTTACGGTCCGGCCCGCCCCATGTCGCTGCCCGAGCCCATCGTGGGCTTTGCCCGCACGCCCGACGGCCGGGGCTACTGGATGGTGTCCAGCCACGGCGCCGTTTACTCCTTCGGCGATGCCCACTACTTCGGGTCCCTCGGGGCGACCGACTTGCACAACCTCCCCGTCGTGGCCATGGCACCCTCCTTGGACGGTGGCGGCTACTGGCTGGTCCAGGGCGGAGGCGAGGTCATCGCCTATGGGGACGCCCCGAGGTTGGGAGGCATGCGAGGTCACCCACCGGTGGACGGCATCGCCGTGACCGCCGATGGCCGCGGGTACTGGCTCGTGTGCGGGAACGGCGAGGTGGACGTCTTCGGGGACGCCCGTCACCTGGGCGGCAACAACCGGGCTTGGCCCCGCCCGCCCATCGCCGCCATCGTCGCCGACCCCGGCGCACCCGGTTACTGGCTCTTGGACGCCGAGGCTTTCAAGGTCGAGCTCGACCACCCGAGCCCCAACCGCGGCAGCCGCATCGTCAGCGTGGCCGCCAGCCAGCTGGGCCCGAGCCCGGACGGCGGCAACTATTGCAACCCGTACGGTCCGTGCGAGCAGTGGTGCACCCTGTTCGCCACCTGGGTGTGGGAGAGGGCCGGGATCCGCGTCCCCCGCTATGCCTTTGCCGGCGACGTCTATAAGTGGGCGGTACGCCATAGCCGGGTCATAACGGCCAGGGACAAGCCGGCCGCCGGGGACCTGGTCCTTTACGGCACCGGCCCGCAAAACGTGTGGACGTCGCCGCACCTGGGCGTGGTGGCGCAGGTTTGGCCCGACGGTGAGATCGACACGGTCGAAGGTGACGCCGGGCCGGCCCCGGGCGGTTGGACGTCGGTCCTGGTGAACGGCCCGTTCCTGCCCTCGCAGTCCTATTTCGCCAACGGCATGCCTATTTACGCCTTTGCCGTCCCCTGAGGACCTTGGTCAGGCACCGTCCCGACCAGCCAAAGTGCTGCTAAATGCTGGCGCCCGGGCCGCTGGGGGCACCTTTCATGCCCGAGGCCCGGCGGAGGCATCCCAATATTCCGCCGGGACGGCCCTATAGAGGTCCATTAGCCGCGACCCCGTGGCCTGCAGCCGTTCCATGAGCATGGACGCGAAACGCTTTGTCAGCTCGAAAGCGAACACCGGGTCGGATTCCAGCTTGGTCCGGAAGCATTGTGCGTCCACTTCGATGGCACCCACCGGGTCCATGGCCCGGGCGTCGAAGCTCCAGCGGTAGGGAGGGAACATCCACGACCAACCCAGGGCCGTTCCCGGTCCCAAAATGTCAATTACCACGGGGCCTTGCCCCGGGCACCGCATCTCCAGGCTGACACGTCCCCGGCGCAGCAGGTAAAGAGTTTTCGCAGGTTCGCCTTCGGCCAGCAATAATTCTCCTTTGGCCACGGCAATGTTGCGGGCACAACCGGCCACGAGCCCGGCAGTGTCACCCGGCAGACCGTCGAGCACTGGGTGGCTGGCCACCAGTTCCGCAATATCTTCAACCATCATTACCCCCTCGAAGGACTCGCCCGCCCCTGCGGTGAGCCCCGCGGCCGTGCCCGTCCACCGACGGCCGCCTCGCCGGGGACAATTTGCCGGCCCGAACGGGCAAGGTCACGCCGACCAACATAAGACCGGTCGGGGGTATTGAACAGGGTCTTTGGACTCTAAAGGGCTCGCGTTCGGCAGTGCTAGACCGTAAGTAACCAACTGCAGACATGGCCGAAAGAAGGCTTCATGTCCATGACGATAGATCTCCCTTCGCAAGAGAGCATCGACGTAGAGGTCCTGCGCGGCTGCACCCAGTGTGGTACGTGCAGCGCTGTTTGCCCCATGATCGACTACATGGACTACTCACCGCGGGTGCTCAACGCGTTGCGGCTCTCCGGCCACTATGACGAAGCCCTTCGCAGCCGGGCGATCTGGGACTGTACGTCGTGCTACGCGTGCACGCTGAACTGCCCCAAGCAGATCCCCATCACAGAGACCATCTACTCGCTCAAACGCGCCTCAATGCGCGCCGGCGTGTACCCCCACCGTTTCACTACCCCGGTGTTGGTGAAAGAGTTTGTTCACTACGTGCACCGGGGTGGGCGTAACAGCGAGGCGTGGATGTCGCTCCTGCTCTACCTGCGGACCCGGCCGTTTCACCTGGTGCGCTTTGCGCCGCTGGGCCTGCGGATGATGCGCCTGGGGAGGCTCAGCCTGCGCCACGAGAGCATTCGTGAACCGGCCCAGCTGCGCTTGGTGCTCGACGCCCTCGAACCGAGCCGGGGAGGCCGCCCATGACCTATGCCTACTTCCCCGGTTGCGGTTCGAAGGGGACGGGGCGGCCCTACGAGGAGTCGCTGGTGGCGGTGTTCGAGGCCCTGGGCTCAGGCCTTGACGCCCTCGATGACTGGAACTGCTGCGGGGCGACGGCCTACCCGGCGGTGGACGTGGCCCAGGGCGTGGCCTTGGGTGCCCGCAACTTGGCTTTGGCCGAAATAGCAAAGCCCGGCCCACAACCGGTGGACCTGGTCGCTCCCTGCGCCGGGTGCTACCGGGCGCTGCTCAAGAGCGAAAAGGCGATGGCGGAAGGGGGGGAGCTGGCCGAGCGCGTCGGTAACGCCCTCGGCGCCACGGGGT
>JBEKNX010000204.1:0-8093 GCA_049522375.1 Acidimicrobiales bacterium
TAAGCAAGTTCCGCCCGGGGCAGGCGCCCAACGTGACGATCACGGGCACGTGTTTTGGCACCGGGGGCGCCTATTTGAGCGGGGACAGCAATCACTTCCGCGTGACCGATCTAGGGCCGAGAGGGACTATTTCACAGCTCGAGAGGGCGGGCAAGATCCCCCAGACGTGGTGGAACGCTTGCGCGGGTTCTACCGACGCCATCAACGGCTACTCGCCCAACGAGGTCACCTGCAACGTCCCCAGATGGACAAGTACCTCGATCACGTTCCGTTCGTTCGGGCCTGGCTACGGTGCCTACCGCGAAGGGCACGGCGAGGAAGTACTGAACTGGGTTGTCACCGCGGGCGACAGGATCGTCGTGCAGGTCTGGAACGCCAACCTACCGACCAGCGCCTCGTGGTGCGCGCTCACTGTCGCGGCAGGCAGCGCGCCTAGCAGTGGGACCATTTGCAGCTCCGTGCTCGTCGCCGGGAACCCCGTCATTTCGGGCGGGGCCACTACTCGTTCCGCAGGCACCGACCATTTCGGGCCCAACCACAAGCTTCTCCCGTCAGCGCTCGGTGAAGGGCAGTGCGAGTACCAGGAGTTCATCGACCACTCCTACCAGGCTCAAATTGCCCTCGATAAGGCGTCTTGTGCCGAAGCCGACGCCGTCGGGATCGGGGCCTTCCAGGCAAGAGGCGGCGCCTACCACGCCGCCGGGTTTGCCTGCACGGCCACGGGGGCGGGCGCCCGCTCCGAATGGGCCTCGGCCTGGACAGGCACCTATTACATCTACGACTGCAAAGCCGGGGTTGCGCAAGTGGCGTTCAACTGGGGCCCGCACTACTCGTACTGAAGTACCGTTCCTTACGGCCGCCCACCCGGGCTGGTGCCAGATCTGTGGGGGAGCATGCTCGTGCCCCCCTTGTGCCGGGAGCCACGTGCTGATAAGACGTGGGTTTCGGGTAGCCCGAGGACGACAAATGGGGGCGCTGTGGAGAACAATCGGGGTGTGGCGTACATCGAGCCTGGCAAGGTCGAGTTGCGGGCCATTGATTACCCACCGCTCGCTCTGGGCGAGCGCCGCTGCGACCACGGCGTGGTCCTCAGGGTCGTCAGCACAAATATCTGCGGGAGCGACCAGCACATGGTGAGAGGCCGTACCACGGCTCCTTCGGGGCTCATCCTCGGGCACGAAATAACCGGTGAGGTCATTGAGGCCGGGCGCGACGTCGAGTTCGTGAAGGTGGGTGACCTCGTCTCTGTGCCCTTCAACATTGCCTGTGGCCGCTGCCGCAATTGCAAGGAGGGCAAGACCGGCATCTGTCTGAACGTGAACCCGGCCCGCCCCGGGGCTGCGTACGGCTATGTAGACATGGGAGGATGGGCCGGCGGGCAGGCTGAGTACGTCATGGTCCCCTACGCCGACTTCAACCTCTTGCGCTTCCCGGACCGAGATCAGGCCATGGCCAAGATCAAAGACCTCACCTGTTTGTCGGACATCTTCCCGACCGGCTTTCATGGGGCCGTGAGCGCAGGGGTCGGTCCCGGGTCGGTCGTCTATGTTGCCGGTGCGGGGCCGGTCGGCCTCGCTTGTGCCGCGTCTTGTCACCTGCTCGGCGCGGCAGTGGTGATCGTCGGGGACCGGATCCCTGAACGCCTCGCCCAAGCCCGCAGCTTCGGCTGCGAGACGGTCGACATCGCCAAGGCACCGCTCGCCGACCAAATCGAGGCCATTGTCGGTGTGCCTGAGGTCGACTCGGCCGTGGACTGCGTTGGTTTCGAGGCCCGTGGCCACGGCGACGACGCCAATCACGAGGTCCCCGCGGCGGTGCTCAACTCACTGACGGAGGTGACCCGCGCCGGCGGGGCGTTGGGCATCCCCGGTCTCTACGTCACCGGGGACCCCGGCGGGGTCGACGAGGCCGCCAAGCGCGGCAGCTTGAGCATCCGCATCGGGCTTGGATGGGCGAAGTCGCACGTGTTCATCACTGGCCAGTGCCCGGTGATGCGCTACAACCGCCAGCTCATGATGGCGGTCCTGCACGACAAGGTGCAGATCGCCAAGGCGGTAAACGTCGAGGTCATCCCCCTCAGTGAGGCACCGCGGGGGTACCGGGACTTCGACCAGGGTGCAGCGAAGAAGTTCGTCATCGACCCTCATGGCCTCATTGGCACTTCGAGCTGAGGCCTCATGAGCACCAGAGTGGGAGAAGATGGCCAGCTCTACGACTGGCAGGAGGATTGGGCCGAGCTTCCCGCGCCTGAGCGAGCGAGCACCGGCTGGGCTCATCACGGCCTCGCCGTGACACGCTCGGGCGAGGTCGTCGGTTTCCATCCCGAGCGGTCCGAGGTCGTGATCTTTGATAGCAAAGGACGGTTCCTCCGCTCCTGGGCGGTAGAGCTCAAGGAGGGCCACGGTATTACCCTGGTCGAAGAGGGCGGCGAAGAGTACCTCTGGGTCGCCGATCCCGGGTCGAAGATGCGCCGGGTCCCCAGCGGCGCCTACGAGCGTGATGTCGCAGCCAAGCAGGGCCAGGTTGTGAAGTTCGACATGGACGGCTCGGAGGTGGCGCGCCTGGCCCGGCCACCGCACCCCGCTTACCAGAGCGGGCCGTACGCCCCCACCTCGGTGGCGGTCGACGAGGTGCGCCATGGCGGCAGCGGGGACATCTGGGTCGCCGACGGCTACGGCGAGAGCCTCGTGCACCGTTACCGCCACGATGGGACCTACCTGTCCAGCCTGGACGGCACCGGGGGGGCCGGGCGTTTTAACTGTCCCCATGGGGTTTTTATCGACCGCCGTCATAACGAGCCCGAGTTGTGGGTGGCCGATCGCGGGAACGGCCGTGCCCAGGTCTACCGGCTCGATGGGTCGTTCCTGCGGGTGGTAGGCGAGTCGTTCTTGAACAGCCCGAGCGCATTTGCATCGTATGGGGGCAACCTGGTCGTCGCCGAGCTTCACGCTCGCCTCGCCCTCCTCGGTCCCGAGGACCAGCTCATCTGCTATCTGGGTGAGAACGGCGAGGTTTGCCAGCACCCGGGTTGGCCCAACGGTGTCGACGAACTCGAGCGCCCGGTACGTGCGCCGGACCTCCGGCCGGGCCGTTTCAATAGCCCGCATGGTCTCGCCGCGGACAGCGATGGGAGCCTTTATGTAGCGGAGTGGCTTATCGGTGGACGGATGGTCAAGCTGACACCGGCCCTCGCATAGTAACGCCCTACGACGGGCTACATCTCCGCGACTTCATCGATTTCGGGCTATGTGCGTAACGGCCTGTGACCTTTTCGCAGCCTTAGCTTAGTTTGGTAATCCTCCGGGTAAAGAAGCAGTGGCTCGTTGTTAGCAGTTGATTGCAAAGCGAGCAGCCCGGCACGTGTGGCGCAGTTGGTCGGCGCCGAGTGCTCCGAGCTTTTGGACGAGCTGTCCTTTGGATAAGGGCATCATGTTGTCGAAGTTGGCTACGCAGGGCTTCGATAAGCCTTGGGCCTTACCCAGGGGAACTTCGGTGGGGATGGTCCGGCTCCGAGTGGTTACGGGCGCCACCAGGATCGTCGTGAGGCGTGGCAGGACTGAGTTCCTGGTCAGGACCACCACAGGCCGGCGCTTGTCACCGGGGATCTCGGCGAGCCAGACCTCGCCGCGTTGGGGCTCGTTCACTCGCCCCACGGGAGATCGTCCCAAATGGCCGGGCCCACCGCGGTGACCGTTTCAGCGCCCTGTGGGCGCTGGGTATACCCGTTAGCGTGGACTGCTTCAAGATAGGACTCGATCAAGGCCATGAGCCCCCTGTCGAGTACTTCGGAGACGCTGGCACAGCCCGTTAGCTGCTTCGCCTTTTCAAGTCGAGCAGGTCGACCGTGGCTGAGATCTTCACTTTGGCCATAAAGTCAATCCTACCTGAGGATGGAGCACTATCCAACCTTCCTCACAAAACGGGGTTCCTCCCGCCGTCCTGGCTTGGAGGCAGCCGTTGACCACCTGTCTGCCTCGCCAGCGATTTTCGTCACTGTGACGAAAAGAACGAGGACGGCCCGGGTTCGTACCAGCGCCGATAATGGTCGTTATGTAAAGTTGATGAGTGTGGGACAGTGTGGGAGAGGTGCCCAGGCACCCAGCGCTCGCGACGGGCCCGCTGCAGCCCGGTGCCTCCGCTCTCCCATCGGTGACGGAGGTCGACGGAGGTCGACCGCTGGCGTCCCTCCCGGTATGAAGCACCGCCAGCCTACGGTGATAGCGGCCATGCCGTGGACGGAGATCACATGCGTGTAAGTCGGTGGTACAAGTGGACGGGCCTGGGCGTCTGGGCGGTCCACTTTTTACTGGCGAGCGTCGGGGTCTACCGGTGCCCCCGGTGCAAAGGCCGCCTCAACTACCGCTGGTGGTGCAAGCGCTGCCAGGGTTACCGCCTGCCCGCCCACTGAGGCGCCCGTCGGCCAGCGACGTTCCCAGCCACTAACGCTGTGGCACGGACGGGGCCGCCCGTGAGCTCAGACGGGCCAGCAACGAGTCCTTGATAGCGGGGCGGCTGCCGAAGACCAGAAGGAACGTGGCCTCCCGCCTGAGCCGCTCGGCGACGTCGCCGACCAGCGCCGAGCGGCTCCCCCGGCTCACGACCAAGCTGGCCGAGGCCCGCGCCGCCAGCTCACTGGCCCAGGCTCGGGCGGCGGGCAGGGCCGCCTCGTCAGCGCCGTCCAGTGCCGCCCGACAGTCGGCGAGCTCCTGGTCGAAGGGCGACGGGCCCATCAACGAGCACCAGCGCCGGACGAGGCCGACAGAGAACGAGCCGTTGAGCCGTAACCGTTCGGACTGCGTGCGCGCCGTCTCGTAGTCCTGCTCGGCTATGGCCATGTCGGCGCGTACTAACACGCCGCCGAAGCGCGCCCTGACCGTGCGGCTGGCATTGAGCGCCACCAGCCGCAGCGGGGTGATGGAGAGACCAGGCTGAGGCTTGGCGTCGAGCAACAGGGTGACGACCGTGTCGCCCGGGCCGCGGGCGAGGACGACGATGATGTCGACGATCCCCCAGCCGCTGACCCACGGTGCTTCGCCTTCCAGCCGCCACCCTCCCGGCACCGGCCGGGCGATCAGCTTGGGGGGCCCCGGCAACAGCCCGGTAAGGGCGACCCCTCCCTTGATCTCTCCGCTAATGGCCCCGCGCAGGTACTTATCGCGCAAAGCCGCCGGTGCCTCCCGATCAAGCATCGACCCCAGTAAGCGAAAATGCTGGGCCCAGACAAACGTGGACGCCAGGCAGCCGGAGGACAGCTCCTCGACCACCGAGCACATATCTTGGTACCCCAGACCGAGGCCTCCCTCGGCTCGGGGTGCGAACAGGCCATAAAGCCCAGCGTCGGCCAACAACCTTAGGTGCTCGTCAGGGATGCTTTCGGCCGTCTCGACCGCCGGCGCGTCGGCGAAGAACCTGGAGCTCAGCCGCTGGAGAGCCGCGCTCAGGTCATGGCCCAGTCCCCCGGCTGCGCCTGTTTCGTCTGCTCGTACCATGCACCACTCCCTGTCGCTGACAAAGTCGCTCTCCGGAAGCGTAAGGGAGACCAGACAAGCGCTGCCGAGCAGGACTACCGAACAGAGCTGGGGACCCTTCGAGGCGAGGCCAGGTTAGGAGCTACACGGCCTCGCTGCTGATCGGTGAGAACCCGTTGTGCCCGTTGGCGGGAGCCAGGCTGCGGGGCAAACGGACGGGGGCCGTGAGCCAGGCCTCGCAGTCCCGGGCCGGCAGGGGCCGGGCCAGGAAGTAGCCTTGGGCGGCGTGGCAGTCGAGGTCGCCTAGAAGGCGTAAGGTGGCCTCGTCCTCGACGCCCTCGGCGGTCACGTTGCGGCCCAGGCTGCGGCCCAGCTCGATGGTGGAGCGCACGATGGCCTCGTCGCCCCTGTCACGCATCATCCCGGTGACGAACGACCGGTCGATCTTCAGCTCCTTGAACGGGAGGTCCTTCAGACGGGTCAGCGACGAGTAGCCGGTCCCGTAGTCGTCGATGGAGAGGCTGACACCGATCTCCCTCAGGCTGAACATGGTCCGTTGCGACGCCACTTGGTCGACGTCCGTCCACGATTCGGTCAGTTCCAATGTGAGCGCCGACGGCTTGATGTTGGCCCGGCGTAGCGCAGCGTCGACCCTGTCGGCCACGTGGATGCTCGTGAGGCTGCGGGCCGAGAGGTTGACGGCCACAAAGAGAGAGGGGAAGAGCTCACGCCAGGACTTGATTTGTGCCAGTGCCTTGTCCAGCACCCACCACGTCAGCGGGTCGATGAGGCCGACGGTCTCGGCCACCGGGATGAACTCCACCGGGGAAATGGGCCCGTGCTCATCGTGCGTCCAGCGCAGCAGCGCCTCGCAGCCGAGCACCTCCCCCGTGGCGATCTGGACTACGGGCTGGTACCACACCTCGAGCGTCTCCTGCTCGATAGCGCGGCGCAGGTCAGTGGCCAAGGTCAGGCTGCGCACGCCGGAGCGGTCCTCGGCGGGGTCGTAGAAGCGGACTCCCCCGCCGGCCTCCTTGGCCACGTACATGGCGATGTCGGCATGCCGCATCAAGCTGGCGGCGTCGTGAGAGTCATGGGGAGCGGCAACGGCTACGCCCATGCTGGCGCCGATGTCGAGCAGGAGGCCTTTCACGGCGAAGGGTTGCTTGATGACGCTCAACAGCCGCTCGCTGGCCTCTTCGATCGAGACGCCGTCTGCGGCGGACAGGAGCACCGAGAACTCGTCGCCGCCGAGGCGGGCCACCACGCTCTTCTCACCGGCAAAAGGCCGCAACCGGCTGGCCACCTCGAGCAGGATGGCGTCGCCCATGACGTGGCCGAGAGTGTCGTTGACCTCCCTGAACCTGTCCAGGTCGATGAACATGACGGCGACCCGGTCCTCAGTGGCCGATTTCAACGCCTCGTCCAGGCGCTCGGTGAAGAAGAGCCAGTTCGGCAAGCCGGTCAGCGTGTCGTGGTGGGCCTGGTGCTGACGCAGCGCCACTTCGCGCCGGAGCTGTTCCAACAACTGGCTGGAGCGCAGAGCCACGCCCGCGTTGGCCGCCAAGGTTTCGAAGAACCGCAGGTCAGCCTGGGAGAAGCCCTCGTGCTGAAAGGGCCTGTTGGCCAGCAGCAGGTAACCGGCCTTGGGCTCCTCCCGCTGCAACGGCGCCACCAGGGCCTCCGTCAGTCCTCTTTTCTTCATCGAAGTACTGAGCACCTGGTCGCCGGAACGGGCGTCCAGGAGTCGGGGCCCTCGCATCCCCACCAGGGTGTCGAAGCTGGAAAGGGGCACTCCCTTGTCGAACTCGGGTTCTCCGTCCCCCTCCAGTGAGCAGCGCAGGACCAGGCCGTCCAGAGGCGCGTCCAGGGGTACCACCAGCTCTCCCCGGCTCGCCTTGAGGAGGGAACGGGCCTCCTCCAGGACAGTGAACATGACGTCCCGGCCGTCTGAGAGCGCGCTCAGGTGCCTGGTGAAGTCGTACAGCTTCTCGAGGTTGGCGTAGCGCTGTCCCGCGACCACGGTGGCCTGGTAGGCCCGGTTGCCCGCGATGGCGATGGCAACGACCAGGGCGGCTCCCCAGATGTTGACCCACACCAGTGACACCGCCACCAGACCACCGGCTGTACAAACCCCTATATATGCCCCGGCCTGCACCAGCGTCGGCACCAGCGGCGGTTTTCGCCACCGTTTGTCCAAAAGACTGAAGATTAGTAGCACCAGGACCAGGTCCGAGACCGCAATAAAGGCAACGGCGACCGCGCTCACGAGCCACCCGTGGACGCCCACCGGGGACGCCATTCCCAGCAAGCTGTGGTAAATGAGGATGCCGAGGCTCACGCACAGCAAGTACACGGAGCAATTCGCAAGTATGTTCGCGGGCTTACGCCTGAGCCGCAGGTTGGGTACTAGCTGGCCAAAGGATATGGCCACCAGGGCGAGACCGGGACGCAAGAAGACGATACCGGCCAGGGCAGGTATTTCCGACAGCTGGACGTAAAGGCTCATCTTCCGGGTCCGCAGCGTCACCGGGTGAGCGTGGCTCGCCCAGGTGCCGAGACACACGAGAGGCCACAGTACCCACCAATAGTGGCCGCCGTGCTTGACTACCAACGCCGCCGGCG
>JBEKNX010000205.1:0-8075 GCA_049522375.1 Acidimicrobiales bacterium
GCGGTGTGGCGCACCATGTCGTCGATCGTGACGTGCAATGTGTCCTCGAAGCCCAGCACGACCATGCCGAGCGAGTCCCCGACCAGGATCACGTCCACGCCGCTGGCCGCCGCCGCCCGCGCCGTTGGAGCGTCGTAAGCGGTGACCATCACAAGGCGCTGGCCTTCGCCCTTGCGAGCCCGGATCCCGGGCGCACCAAACCGGGGCGGTCTTTGTACTGTCGTCATCTCACCCTCCAGCGGTCCAGTGCCTCGGGGCTACCGGCCGCGAACCGATGCTACCAAGGCACAACCGCTACGTCGCCGGGGCCGGCCCTGGCCGGTTGGGGCCCGGCGCCTTCCTAGCGCGCCGAGCTCCTGGATGGTCCCTAGTCCGAGCTCTTGCTGGTGAGCGAGAAAGCCTGGGCGAGGTGGTTCCACGAGCAGGAGAGGCAGACCTCGATCACGTAGCAGGCCAGGTCCCGGCCCGGGTAGGCCAGTTTGGCGAGCTCCTTTTTCGAGGCCACACAGCGCCCCGAGGGGGGCAGCCGGTGCCCGAACACGTACGACACCATCCGCAACTTGACGTCCTCGCAGATGGGGCAGTCCTCGGGGGAGTCCTCGCCGGCATCGAGCGCCGCCCGGAGCAGCTCGGGGTGGGCGTCGCAGATGTCCAAGCGGGACAGGTGGCCCTTGCGGTACTCGTTCACCACGACGTTACGGGCCAGGCGGTAGTCCACGTTGCCGAGGACCCGCAACGACGAGGAGCCTGCGACGGCCGCCTTTGGCAAGTACGTCATCGCCATACTGCTACCACAGGCCACAGGGTACCTGGTCGGCAGCCCATCTCCCGGCGTTCCCGCTTCATCTCGTGCGAGCCGTAGCGCCGAGGTGGGCCCGAGCGGCGCTCAGGGGCCCTGCCGGGCCTCGGGCTGGGCCGCCCACCACTGGTCCAGGATGCCTAAGGCCGCGTCGGGCGAGTGCGGCCCTTCTTCCAGGCGTGCCTCCAGCAGGTAGGCCAGGGCCCGCCCCACGACCGGGCCGGGCCGGAGCCCCAAGTGGGCCATGATGTCGCGACCGTCGAGGTCGGGACGTATCGCCGCCAGTTCCTCCCTCTCGCGCAGTTCGGCGATGCGGGCTTCAAGCTCGTCCATGCGCTGCGCCAGGGCCTTAGCACGCGCCGCGTTGCGCGTCGTGCAGTCGGAGCGCGTCAGTTCGTTGAGCTCTTCCAGCAAGTCGCCGGCGTCGCGCACGTAACGGCGCACAGCGCTGTCGGTCCACCCCATGCCGTAGGTGTGGAACCTGAGGTGCAGCTCCACCAGGCGGCCGACCCTGTCGATGTCGTCTGCCGGGTAGCGCAGGGCACGCATGCGGTCACGGGTCATCCGGGCGCCGACGATCTCGTGATGGTGGAAGCTCACCGCCCCGCCCGGGCCGAAGGAACGGGTCTTGGGCTTCCCGACGTCGTGGAAGAGCGCAGCCAGCCGTACGGTCCGATCGGGCCGAGCTCGTTGGACCACTGCGACGGTGTGGGCCAGGACGTCCTTGTGGCGGTGGACGGGGTCCTGCTCGAGGGCCAGGGCCGGCAGTTCGGGGAGGAACTCTTCGGCCAGGCCGGTATTGATCAGGAACCACAAGCCTTCGGACGGGTCGGTCACCACCATGAGCTTGTCGAGCTCATCGCGCACCCGCTCGTCGGAGACTATGTCCAGGCGCCCGCGCAGGAGAGTAACGGCTTCGACCAGTTCCGGGACGGGTTGCAACCCGTACCCGGCGATGAAGCGTGCCGCCCGCAGCATCCGCAAGGGGTCGTCGGTGAAGGACACCTCGGCCGCCAGCGGTGTTCTCAACCTTTTCTCGGTCAGGTCGGACACGCCGTTGAACGGGTCGAACAACTTCAAGTCGGGCAGCGAGAGCGCCATGGCGTTGACGGTGAAGTCGCGTCGAGCGAGGTCGGCCTCGAGAGCGGTCGAAAAGACGACCTCGGGTTTTCGGGACGAGGCCCCGTACTGCTCGGCGCGGTGGGTCGTGACCTCGACCCGGGTGGCGCCTTTGGCGGCGCCGATGGTCCCGAAGCGTTTGCCCTGGGCCCAGACGCTATCCCCCCAAGCCGCCAGGACCTCTTCGGTGAGCGAGGGCAAAGCGTCGGTCGTAAAGTCAAGGTCGCCGCCATCGCTGAGGCGGTCGGCCAAGGCGTCGCGCACCACTCCGCCAACCAGGTAAAGGCGAGCCTCGGCGGCCTCGAACAACCGGGCCAGCTCGTTGGCTGCGTCTAAGGTCGGCCGGAGCCTTTCGGGAACCACAGCCGTGAGCCTAGATAGACGGCGCCGCGATGTGAGCCCTAAACCGACGGGAGCAGGCCGGCCGTCTGCAGCGCCACCCGGAAGTCGTGCGGATTGGTGGCGGCCTGCAAAGCGGCGCGAAGCGAGATTTCACCCGCCTTGAACAGGTTGAAAAGGCTTTGGTCGAACGTCACCATCCCGTGGTACTCGCCGTCGGCGATCACATCTTCGATGGTCTCGCCCGAGCCGCCGTTCGGGTCAAGGATGCGGTCCGAGATGCGACCGGTCATCACCATGGCCTCGACGGCGACCACGCGGCCAACGCCGTCTGCCCTGGCCACGAGCCTCTGACTGACGACGCCCCGCAACACAGCGGCCAGGCTTATACGCACCTGGCGCTGCTGGAAGGGGGGGAAGAAGTCGACGATCCGGTTTATGGTTTCGGTGGCATTGGTCGTATGGAGAGTGGACAGGACGAGGTGGCCTGTCTCGCCGGCCGACAGGGCGGCTTGGATCGTTTCGGGGTCGCGCATCTCGCCGATCAGGATGACGTCGGGGTCCTGGCGCAAGACCCGTCTCATGGCCTGTGACCAGTCCCTGGTGTCCGTACCGATCTCGCGCTGGCTGATGATCGACATCTTGTCCCGGTGGAGCACCTCGATCGGGTCTTCGATGGTGATGATGTTGGCCGAGCGGTTGTTGTTGATGTGGTCGATCATGGCCGCCAACGTGGTCGTCTTGCCCGAGCCGGTCGGGCCTGTGACCAGGACCAGCCCACGGTGTTCTTCGGCCAGGCGGGTGACAACGGGAGGCAAGCCGAGGTCGGTGGCCGACAGCGCGCTGGGCAGCACCCGCCGCAGGACCAGTCCCGCCGTACCCCTCTGGCGGAAAGCGTTGCAGCGAAAACGGCCGAGGCCGCTGACCGATAGAGAGAAGTCGGCCTCGCCCGTGGCCTTGAACTCCTCGAGGCGTTCAGGCGGCAGGACGACCTGGACGAGTTCTTCGCACTCCTCCGGCCCGATCACCGAGAAGGGCGTCATCCGCAGGTCTCCGTTCACGCGCACCCTTGGTGCAGACCCGACCTTGATGTGCAGGTCGGACGCACCTTGCTCTACAACATGGCGCAACACGGCAGGAAGGTCGATCACCACGAACGCGTATCGGCACATTTCGGCCCCAGCCTGAGCCCGGCTGCCCGGCCTGACCAAGTTCTGCCAAGCTGGAGCCGACGGCTAGGCTTCAAGTGCCCACGATGAGTTGCTGAAAACCCTCCGCCACGACCACAGATGCCCTCTTTTGGCAATGTCATCCGCTGGGGTACGGAGTCGGCCCGTGTCGGGCGCTGGCGGGCTGACGGCTCGGTGGCGTTCTTCGTCCCCATCCCCGAAGGCACACCTGCTTCGGCCGAGCTCGCCCGTCGCTGCCTGGGGGTACTGGCCGAGCAGGGCTTCCAGCGGGTCATCACGAGCGCCGTGTCCCCTCCGGAGCAGGCAGGTCTATTGCAGGCCGGCTTCGAAGTCCACGAACACCTGCACCTGCTGCTCCTCCCCAGACGAGCCGAGTTGCCGCCCGTGCCCGCCGCGCCCCGACGCCACCGCGCCGGGCCCGTGCGCACGGCTGGCTTGTTGAAGGTAGACGGAGCCGCTTTCGCTCCTTTTTGGCGCCTTGACCGTGCCGGGCTTCGCGAAGCGGTGAAGGCGACCCGCCAGCACCGCCTTCGAGTCGCCCTCGGTGAGCGGCGCGCCGTGGTCGGCTACGCCATCTGCGGGACCTCGGGGAGCCGGGGGTTCGTCCAGCGTTTGGCCGTGGCGCCCGACGCCCAGGGACGGGGCATCGGCAAGGCACTGCTCCTGGACGGGCTCCACTGGCTTCGAGCCGCCGGCGCGCATGAGATCGCTGTCAACACCCAGGTCGGCAATGACCCGGCCCTGGCCCTGTACCGCCGGGTAGGTTTTCGGGACGACCCGGACGGCCTGGCTGTCCTGTCGGCCAGGCTCAACGTCCGAGATGCGTCGGAGGTGAGCTGAGCGTTGGCAGGGCCCACAACCCAGCCGGCCGGCACGAGCGCCCGTCCCGAGCCCGCGGCTGACGGCCACCGGCCGAGGCGATGGTCCTGCCTGGCCCGCGCTGTCGTGCCGGTTTTTTTCCTCGGCACCATCATGCTGATGGCGTCCTCAGTGGCTCCGGCCGGGGCCACCGGCCCCGCTCCGTCGCCGTCGACGCACAAGCCCTCGGCCCCGCCCTCCTCCGCCCTGGCCCGCGACCACAACATCTCCGCCGGCCCGGACCGTCTCACCCTGATTTCTCAAAGCGCCTGGGTGGGCCCGGGGCCGGAACAGTTCCAGCTTCACCTGGCGGTTACGGCGAGCGACCGGGCCGAAGAAACGTTGGCCGTCATCGTCTATGGCCGGCTGTTCGCTCGTTCTCAGTTCCAGGCGGCGGTGAGCGGGCATGTGTACGGCCCTTATTACTTCGGCCCCGGCGCCGGCAACACCCCGGTCCCGCTGGACGACCTGGTAAATGACCCGGCCGGAGGGGTCGATGTGGACATCCCCGTCAACGCTCCGAGCGGGGGCCTGTCCTTTGCCAGCACGGGGGTCTACCCGGTCCAAGCGTTCTTGGAAGATAACGGGGTCCGGGTCGGCCAACCGCTCACGACGTTCATCGTCTACGTCGGGAAGGACGCCAGTACCCTGCGGCGCCTGGAAACCGTCCTGGTGGTGCCGCTGGCGGCGAGGGAGCCGATCAGCCAGACAGGCGTGCCCGCGCCGGTACCGGCCGCGTCGGCGAGCGTACTGGAGGCCGACGCGGCAGAGCTTTACCTCTGGCACGTCCCTGTCACCATCCGGGCCGTTGCCGCCACGGTCATGTCCCTGGCCGAAAGCGACGTTGCCGGCCGGGACGCGGTGGGCGAAGTGCGAGGGGCATTGGTCGCAGGCGACGAACTGCTCCCGACAACCGAGCTGCCCGTCGACCTCGCCGCCCTAGTAAGCGCCGGCTTGACCGCAGACCTGCAGGAGGAACTTTCGTCTGGCAGTTCGACGTTGGCAAGGCTTTTGGGCCAAGCTCCGTCGCCGAGCACCTGGGCTTTCTCCGGGGGGGTCAACACGGCCACCATGGCTGCCCTGGCAGGCATGGGCGCGACGCAAGTAGCGGTGCCCGACGGCGACCTGTCAGCGCTCCCGCCGGCTACCGTCAACCTCACTTTCTCTCTGCCCACCGAACTGGCCGTGCCAGGTAGGACCATTCGGGTGATGGGCGCCGACAGCGAGCTGTCGCCGCGCACCGCTCAGGCGTCGGTGCCCGGGCAAACCGCGCTCGTAGCCAACCAGGTCCTGGCCGAGCTCGCCATGGTGGACCTCGAGGCTCCCGGTCACCTCCGGGGCATTGTCGTGGCCCCTGCGCCGGGCGCGGTGCTGAGCCCTGGCTTCCTGTCTGTGGTCCTGGCCGGGCTGCACGGCAACCCGCTGCTGAACGCTGTGACCCTGGCCCAGATGTTCCGCGACCTGTCTGTGGCGGACCAGGCGAACGGGCGCCCGTTGGTCCGCCAACTGGAGGGCCAGGTAGTCGCGCCCCTGGGGGGGACCGAGCTGCTGGCCACGGCGCGGGCCACGGTATCGGCCGACGGTGAGTTGTACGGCCACGGCTCCCCCCTCGTCGGGGCGCTCGACCGGGAGCTGGAGGTCAGCTTGTCGGCGGCGTTCTCGACTTCCCAGAGGAGGGCCATGATCGGCGCCGCTCTGCGCGCCGCCGTATCCGACCTGTCCAAAGTGAGGTTGCCGCCCTCGACCTCCATCACCCTGACCTCCCGGCAAGGACGCCTTCCTCTGACCCTGTTGTCAAGCGCCGGCACGCCCGTGAGGGTCCTCCTCGTGCTTACCAGCGAACAGCTGAGCTTCGTGGACGCGAAGTTCGGGGGCGTCGGTACGTGCCGCCCCGTCAACCCTGGTTCGGAGGACTGCCAGCTCACCTTGAGCCGCTCCACGACGACCCTGCAGGTGCCCGTTGTGGTGCGCACGAGCGGCGCCTTCCCGCTGGCGCTGCAGCTGGCAACACCCTCGGGCTCCGAGGAGATCGCTGCCGGCACCGACACTGTGCGGTCAACGGCTATCTCCGACGTCGGCTTGGTCCTCATGGTGAGCGCCGCGCTTTTCCTGGCTGTTTGGTGGGCCCGAAATGCCCGGCACGGACGCCGGGCACGCCGGCTGGTGCCACGTCCGGGCGACGATGAAGACAATGGCACGGCTGGCCAGGCGGACAACGTCGAGCACGCCGGTACGGTGACCCGGGCTTCTCGGTGAACCGTGCCGGCGACCGCCAGCGCTCGACCACGGTGCGAGTCGCCGCTGGTCTGACCGTCCTTCCCGGCTTGGTCGGTGGGGCGCTGGAGGAGCCCTTTCCCCGCCGCCTCGCTTCGTCTGCTCATAATGCCGCCATCATGGCGGCGGGCACGACGCTGTCCCGGTTGAGCGGGTTCGGGCGCGTGCTCGCTGTCGGCTGGGTGTTGGGCCAGGGCCGCCTGGCGGATGCCTACAACCAGGCGAACACAGTGCCCAACACCATTTACGAGCTTCTTCTGGGCGGGGTGCTTTCGGCCACACTGCTGCCTGTGCTGATGGAGGCGCTGGGCCGCAAAGGCCATGACCGGGACGAAGGAGCCATCTCCGCCGTCGTCAGTTTCCTGGCCGCCGTCCTCGTTGCCGGGACCGTCGTTTTTTGGCTCTGCGCGCCGTTCATCGTGGATCTCTTCCTGCTGCGGGCGAAAGGCGGCGATGTTGCCGGCGAACGTGCCTTGGCCACCACGTGGTTGCGCCTGTTTACGCCCCAGCTGCTCTTTATCGGCCTGACCACCATAACTACCGCGCTGTTGAACGCCCGGCGCCGTTTCGGAGCGGTTGCCTTCAGCCCGGTACTTGCCAACCTGGTGACGATCGCCGCCCTGGTGGTCGCCGACCACATGGTGAAGCACTCCTCGATCAGTGCCTATCGAGCCGACACAGCCGCGCTAGCCGTGGTGGGGATCGGGACGACCGCCGGCTACCTGGTCCAATTGCTGGCACAATTGCCGGCTTTGTTCCGGGCCGGCATACCGTTGTGGCTTTCGTGGCGCCCCTCACACCCAGCACTGCACACCATAGGAAGGCTCTCAGGCTGGACGATCGGTGCCGTGATCTCCAACCAGCTGTCTTTTACCTTGGTTTCTGTTCTGGCTAACTCGAAAAAGGGCCAGCTTTCTGCTTTCATTTACTCGTACACGTTCATGCAACTGCCCTATGCCGTGGTGGCCGTTTCCATTTCTTACGCGGTGGCACCCGACTTGGCGCAATTATGGACGCAAAAAGACCCTCAGGGTTTCGCCAACCGGGTTGGTTATGCGATGCGCGTGACCGTGGCGCTATTGTTGCCCGGAGGCGTTGGGTACGCGTTACTGGCTCATCCTATTGTTGTGCTGGCTCTGGTCCACGGTAACTTCACCGTAGCTGATGCCGGTCTTACCTCGACAATGCTCACCATCTTCGCCCTGGGCCTTCCCGGCTTCAGCGCGTACCTCTTGCTGATGAGGGCCTTTCAGTCCAAGCAAGACACCCGTTCGATGTTCTGGCTTTATGTGGCCGAAAATGCGCTGACAATTGTGGCCGCCTTGGTCTTGTACCCGCTCGTCGGCGCGCCCGGATTAGTGGTGGCGTGGATCGGGTCCTACAGCGTTTCCGTCCCGTTTGCCTGGCGCCGCCTGCGACAGGCCGTACCGATCGTGGTCCCGACGGGTTGGATTGTACGGGTGAGCGCGGCCACGTTGGTAATGGCGGGCGTGGTG
>JBEKNX010000206.1:0-8042 GCA_049522375.1 Acidimicrobiales bacterium
TTCCGTCCCCGTAGGACAGGCAGCGGCCGCGGAGTACCCGTACACCCGGTGCCAGGGTGGCCAGGAACTCGTCCACAAGGCGGGTCTTGCCCACTCCAGCGGCACCGAACAAGGTGAAAAGCTGACAGCTGCGATCGGCCTCAGCGCGCTCGAAGCCTTGGCGCAACATGGCCAGTTCCCGGTCCCGTCCCACCAGTCGGGACCGCCGCCGGGAGGGGGCGGGTGCTGCTTCGGTTACGCCCAAAACCGACCGCACGCGCCACACCGGCACGGAGCGCGCCTTGCCTTTGAGGTCGAGAGCCGTGATTGGCTCCCCCTCCGCCCATTCCCGTACCAGGCGCCACGTGGTCTCGCCGACGAGCACCTCGCCCGCGCCGGCAGCCTGCTCGAGCCGGGCCGCCACGTTGACGGCATCGCCCACGGTGTGCTCGGCAGGCCCGCTCACCAGCACCTCGCCCGTATTGATACCGATGCGCACCGCCAGTTCGACGCCCCAGCGTCCGGACAGTTCCGGATTGAGAGCGGCGAGCGCCCGGTGCATGTCGAAGGCCGCTCGGACGGCCCGCAGGGCATCGTCCTCACGGGTGGCAGGCACGCCGAAGAAAGCCACAACGGCATCGCCGATGAACTTCTCCACCGTCCCACCGTGCCGCTCCAACGCGGCCCGCATAGCGGCAAAGTAGCGCTCCAATAGAGCTCGGAGGCTCTCCGGGTCGGTCCGTTCGCCCAGGTCGGTGGATCCCACCAGGTCGCAGAACAAGGCCGTGACCGTCTTGCGGACATCGTCGGCGTGCTCGGCCGCCAGCTTCGCCCCGCAACTTGCGCAGAACCTGGCCTCCGAAGCCGCCGGCACCCCGCACTCGCGACAGACCGCTCCCATTGGCGGAATGCTATAGGCCTAGCCACGTGGTTATGCCCGGCGATCAACTACAACTGCGGCGGCATGGTGGTCATCAGGCTCGAGAACCGCCCTCCCACACCGGTGGACGGCCCCTCCCCCGTGCTTCTCGTTGAGCTGTTCTTAGCGCCTTGGTCGACCGGACCGCCCACGTGCCGTAAGCCGTTCCCGCTCCTGCGGAGGTCCCGAATCTTTAGCTATATAGCACCTTCGTTAAATAGCTGGACCAACATTGTTTCAGCGTGCCGGGAGCGCAGGGACCACCCGGATGTTGCCCGAACCGGCGTCGAGGTGGATGACCCGGTGAGAAGAGGGGTCGGTGGGGACATCGACCTGTTCGGTCCCAGAACTGGCATCGGCGATGACGTCGTAGGCCACCCTGGCCGGGACGGCGACCGTGATATTGCCGGAGGAGGCGCTGGCGGTAAGGTCGTCCGGCGGGCGGCTGAAGGAGATGTCCACATTGCCCGAACCGGCGTACGCCCGTACCCGGGCGGACCCGATGTCGGTGACGTTGATGTCGCCCGAACTGTCGTTGAGGACCAGGGCCCCCGAGAGGTGTTCCCCGGTGATGTTGCCTGACCCGTCGGACAGGTTGAGGGCGCCACCGATGCCCGTGACCTTTAGGTTGCCCGACCCGGAGGAGGCCTTGACACTTTCGCCGAAGGGGACGGCAAGGGTGATCTCGGCCCCACAGTTGCCGATCCAAAAACAACCTGGCCCGCTCAGCACCACGCCGGTGCTGGTGGTCCTCCAGGTCAGACTGGGGCGGAACAGGCTGTAGTTGACAACGCCGCTCAGGTGCGCCCGCCGGTCCGGGCTGGGCCCGACGGTTACGTCGCCGGAGCCGATGGCCGCGGAGAGGGCGGCGCCTGCCGGGGCCGTCCGGGGCTGGATGCGGTAACTGTCCTGGCCGACCAGGGCGACGTAGTAGAAGCCGGTGTACCCGATCAGGGCCAGGACGACCGGAGCCCCGATCGCCAGGGCTAGCCGCCGGCCGGGCGTGAGCGGGAGCTCTGGTGCCATGTCCGTCTCCTTCACAGTCCGAGGTAGGCCAGCACGGCCAGTACCCGACGGTGGTCGCTGTCCGCGGGGGCGAGGACCTTTGGTCCGGCGAAGGCCCTAGCGGCGCACCGTGCTCATGTCGGGATAGTGGTCCCCGGCCGTACCACCTCTGGGGGCGGCCTCGTCCAGCGCCCGCAGCTGGTCTTCCGGAGAGCTTCAGGTGCACGGCGTCGAGGTTCTCCTCGAGCGTCTTCTCAGTCAGACGACAGAGGCGGGATTGTGAGGCTAACCTACACTTTAATATTAGGTCTTCCTCACAAGCCCCCGGAGGCGCCAGTACCTTTGGACGTGAAGACGGAGCTGACAAGAGCCGTGGCAGCACTGCGCCAACAAGGGGAGGAGATCAGAAGAGCCACCGGCGCGCCGGTAACTTCGAGGCTGCGGCCGTGGGCCCCGGCAGTCACGGCGCTGGTCGTGGCCGGCACCTTGACGGGCTGCGGCGGGACGGCGCCGGCGCCGGGGCACGGCGCATCGATCACTCTCTACAGCGGCCAGCACGTGCAAACGACCGACTCGTTGGTCGCCGAGTTCGAAAAGGCTACGGGGATCACTGTCAACGTGCGCAGCAACGATGAGGACACCCTGGTCGACGAGATCGTCACCGAAGGGGCTCGCTCCCCAGCCGATGTCATCTACACCGAGAACTCACCGGCCCTCGAGTACCTTCAGGACAAGGGCTTGCTGGCCAAGACCGACCCGTCCACGTTAGCCCAGGTGCCGAGCAAGTACGATTCTCCCGACGGGGACTGGGTGGGAGTTTCGGCCCGGGTGAGCGTGCTTATTTACAACCCGAGGCTGATCGGCAAGGCCGAGCTGCCGACGTCGGTCCTCCAGCTGGCCGACCCGCGCTACAAAGCCCAGTTGGCCTTTGCCGCCGGAGAGACCGACTTCCAGCCCATCGTCACCTCGGTCGCCCAGGCCTACGGCACCAAAGCGGCGCTCCAGTGGCTGGAGGGCATCAAGGCGAACGCCGGCGCCCATATCTACCCCGATAATGAGACGATCGCCGACGAAGTGAACCGCGGCGCGGTCGCGTTCGGGGTCGTAAACCAGTACTACTGGTACCGTATGCGGGCCGAGATCGGGGCGACCAATGTCCACTCGGAAATCGCTTACTTTGCCCCCCACGACCCCGGCTATGTCGTCGACGTTTCCGGCGCCGCGGTCCTCAAGTCCTCCACGCACCAAGCGGCCGCTCAACGCTTCGTCGCCTACCTCGTGAGCAAGCAGGCACAGGCAGTCATCGCCGAGCCGGCCAAGTCGATCAGCTTCGAGTACCCGCTGGTGGCAGGCGTCACCACGTTGGCCCCGGAACCTCCCTTCAACGAGCTGGAGCCTTACCCCATCACGGTCAGCCAGCTCGGCGACGGGTCCACCGCCATAAACCTTCTGCAACAGGCCGGTCTGCTTTGACCGCCGGTCGCGCTCAGGGGACCTCCAGCACGCTGATAACCTCGGCGGGCGAATTGGGCGGCCTCGTCGGCGGCCCCGTCACCGCCCGCAGTAGCGCCCGGCCCTGGTCCCTGCTGGCTATGAGCACCGCGGTGGTGGCCGTGTTGCTGGCACCCCTTGGCTTCCTCGTCCTCGAGGCCCACGACGCCGGAGCGGCCACCATCGGCCGGTTGATCTGGCGGCCTCTGACCGCCACCCTGCTGTGGAACACCGTGCGCTTGACAGTGACCGTGACGGCCCTTTGCGTCGTCATTGGCACTCTGGCGGCGTGGTGCGTAGAACGGACGGACCTGCCGGGCCGCCATGTCTGGGCCGTCCTGGTCGTGGTCCCCTTCGCCATACCCGACTTCGTGGTGAGCTTCGGTTGGGCGTCGCTCAGCACCTGGGTCGAAGGCTTCCGGGGGGCCGTGCTCGTCATGACTCTCGCCGTCTACCCGCTCGTGTACCTTCCGGTCGCGGCCAGCCTCCGGGGCGCTGACCCGGGCCTGGAAGAGATCGCCCGCAGCCTGGGGGTCGGCCGCGCTCGTACCTTCGTCCGGGTCACGCTCGGCCAAGCCCGGGGAGCCATCCTCGGAGGTTGCGTCCTGGTCGCCCTGGTGATCCTGGCCGAGTACGGTGCGTTCGAGATCCTGGGCTACCAGACCTTTACGACGGAGATCTTCACGGAGTACGGGGTGTCTTTCGACGTGCCCGCGGCGTGCTCGCTATCGCTCGTGCTGGTGGCTTTGAGCATCGTCGTCCTCGGCGGCGAGGGGGCTGCTCGCGGCAGGGGCCGCCCCGTCCGCACCGGTCCGCTCGCCCAGCGAGCTATGTCCCGCTACCCCCTCGGGCGGGCCAAGCTGCCGGTCCTGGCCGGTTTCGTCGCCCTCGTGGGCCTAGCCCTGGGCGTGCCCATCGGGGCCAGCGTCTACTGGGTCTTCGAGGGCGGGGCTCACGTTCTCGCCGGCGTCTCGATGGCCAGTGCGGGCTGGCACACGGCCCTGTACAGCGGCTGCGCCGCCGGCCTGGCCACCGTAATGGCGGTCCCGGTGGCTCTGCTCGCCGTGCGCCACAAAGAGCACACCGGCCAGTTCCTCGAGCGCAGCAGCTACCTGGTCCTGGCCATGCCGGGCCTGGTGATCGCCCTTGCCCTGAGCTACTTCGCCGAGCATTACCTGGACGGGTTCAGCTACCAGAGCGCGCCCCTCCTCGTCATCGCCTACAGCGTCTTGTTCTTCCCCCTCGCCTTGGTCGGGGTGCGGGCATCGGTGGCCTACGCACCGGTCGCCCTGGAGGAAATGGCGCGCTCGCTCGGCCAACGGCCCTGGGCCGTCTTCGTCCGGGTGACGCTCCCGCTCGTCGGTCCCGGCCTAGCCGCCTCGTTCTGCCTGGTGTTCCTGGCCGCCGTCACCGAGCTCACCGCCACCCTGGTCCTGGTCCCAACGGGCGTCCAAACCCTCGCCACCCAGTTCTGGGCCTACCAGCAAAACCTCTCCTACGGCCAGGCGGCGCCCTTCGCCCTGGTGATCATCGCCGTCGCCGCCGCCCCGAGCTACGTGCTCGGAAGGTACTTCGACCGGCTGCCCACCCGTGCTACCAAGCCGTTATGACGGAGGCGCACCCGGGCTCGGCTCCCGGCCCATCTCCTGAACTCGTCGTCGTCAACCTGCACAAGGGGTTCGGGCCTCATCGCGTCTTGACGGGTGTCGACCTGGAGGTGCCGGCTGGCTCCTTCACCGCCGTGCTCGGCCCCTCGGGCAGCGGCAAGACGACCCTGTTGCGGGTACTGGCGGGTTTCGAGCGCCCCGACCAGGGGACCGTAGCGATCGGCGGGGCCACTGTCGACGACGAGCACAGCCATGTACCGGCCGACCGGCGCCGGATCGGATATGTGTCCCAGGAGGGGAGCCTTTTCCCGCACCTCACCGTAGGGTCGAACGTCGCTTTCGGGCTCCCGCGCCACCAGCGCCGTCGACAGGTGGGCGACCTGCTCGACGCCGTAGGCCTGACCGGCTTGGCCGGCCGCTATCCTCACCAGCTCTCGGGCGGCCAGCAGCAGCGGGTGGCCCTCGCCCGCGCCCTCGCCGTCAAGCCCCAGGTCGTCCTGCTCGACGAGCCGTTCGCGTCGCTCGACGCCAACCTCCGGGCCACCGTGCGCGCCGATGTGCACTCGGTCCTGCGCTCCTCGGGGACGACTACGGTCCTTGTGACCCACGACCAGGACGAGGCGCTGTCGATTTCCGACCAGGTGGCCGTGATCCGCGCCGGCACGATCGCCCAGCTCGGGTCGCCTCAGGACATCTACGCCGATCCCGTCGACAGCGAGCTCGCCGGTTTCGTCGGGGATGCCAACCTGGTCGACGGCGTCTACGACGGCAAGTTCGTCGGTACCGTCCTCGGTCGGTTCGAGGTCAGCGGCGACCTCTGGGGGGCGGCCCCGGGACCGGTGACCGTCCTGGTCCGCCCCGAGCAGGTACAAGTCCGACCGGGTGGAGACGGGGACGGAGTGCGGGCGCGTGTGGTAAGTACAGCCTTTTATGGCCATGACTCGATCGTCCGTCTCGCCCCTGCTCAGGGGGGACCGTCGTCGGTCATCGCCCGTGTGCTTGGAGAACTTCGGCTCCTGCCCGGCGCCGATGTACAGCTCACAGCCCGGGGCCCAGTAAAGATCTGGCCGGTCCCGAAGAGCTTTGGGCCTGGTGCCAATGGGCCGCCCCTCTAGGCACTCGGGCAGCCACAAGATTTTTCAGGCCAGGCCGAGCAGAACCTCCTCCCGCAAGAGCCGCAACGCCGTCATATCGAAGGGATGGCCGAAAGCGAACACGAAGTGGTTTATGCCGATGTCGAGGTAACGGCGCAGGCCGGCCGTCACGTCGGCTGGGTCGCCGATCAGCCAGTTGGCACGGCTGGCGGCGAGGTCTATGTCGTTGGCGGACGCTATGCGGGCAGCCAGGGTTTCGGCTTCGGAGCGGGAATGGGCGACCGCCACCGTCGGGTGGGCGGAGAGCTCGATCTCGGCCGGGTCCCGGCCGATCTCAGCGCAGAACTGCCCCAGTCTTTCGATGCGGTCGGCACATTTCTCGGGGGAACCGATCATGTTGAACCTCGTCGCGTGCTTGGCCACCAGCCGCACTGTCGCCGGGCCCATGCCGCCGACGGTTATGGGCGGGTACGGCGACTGGACGGGCTTGGGCTCGCACGGAGCGTCCTCGATGCGGTAGTAGCGGCCGTGGAAGGTGGTACGGGGCTGCGTCCAGAGCAGCTTCACGATCTCGAGCGCCTCGTCCAAACGGGCGTGGCGCTCAGCGATCGACGGGAAGTCGGTACCGTAGGCCTTGAACTCCCGTTCCGCCCACGCGGCTCCGAGGGAGAAATCCAGCCTGCCCCCGCTCATCTCATCGACCTGGGCGGCCGCCTTGGCCAGAGTGGCGGGCCCGCGGTACAGCACGCCGTTGACCAGGACGCCGATGCGCACCCGCTCGGTCAACAAAGCCATCGCCGAGAGCGTCGTCAGCGTCTCGAAGGACGCGCCGTCATCGGGGCCGGCGAAGGGCAGAAGGTGGTCAAAGGTCCACACCGACCCGTAGCCGAATTGCTCAACGGCCTTCACAGCCGCGGCGTAGTCCGCCCAGCTGGTCCGTTGGGCCTGCAGTTGTACCCCAAAATGCAGCGGGCGTCCGCGCACTTCCATCGGTCCCAGCTCCTTGCTCGCGGCCTACCGAGGAACCCCCTCGACCGGCAACTTTAGTGAAGTAGTACCTCGGCGGGAGTGGTGACCGCCGAAAGTCGAGGGGCCGGTCAGCACCGCTGAGCCGGATCTTCGGCGCCCGCCTCGCGGAAACCCTTTTGGCGCAGCAGGCATGAATCGCACGTACCGCAAGGCCGGCCGTCGGCGCCCGGGTCGTAGCAGCTATGGGTCAGCCCGTAGTCCACCCCGAGCTCGAGGCCGAGCCGGATGATCCCGGCCTTGGTCAGATGGGAGAGAGGGGCATGGACCCGCACCCGTTGGCGGCCCTCGACGGCGGCTTTGGTCGCCAGGTTGGCCATGGCTTCGAAAGCCTCCACGAACTCGGGCCGGCAGTCCGGGTAGCCGCTGTAGTCAAGCGCGTTGACGCCGATGAAGATGTCGCCGGCGCCCAGCGTCTCGGCCCAGGCCAGAGCGAAGGACAAAAAGATCGTGTTGCGCGCCGGCACGTAGGTGACCGGGATGCCGGGACCGATCTCCTCGGCCCGGTCGTGGTGCGGGACAGCCAAGTCGCTGGTGAGGGCGGAGCCTCCGAACTGGCGCAGGTCGATCTTCATCACGACATGGTGCGCCGCGTTGGAAGAGAGGGCGACGCGACGAGCGGCGTCGAGCTCGACCTGGTGGCGCTGGCCGTAGTCGAAGCTCAGGGCGTACGGCCGGAACCCTTCCGAAATGGAAACGGCGAGCGCCGTGGCGGAATCGAGGCCCCCGCTCAGAAGTACGACCGCGGGCCTGTCGGCGGTTCCCTGGTCCATTATCCCCCTCGATCGTCCTGGTGATGTCGACCGCCGCCCAGCCGTTCTAGCCGCGCTTGAAAAACTCCTTCTGGACGTTTGAGGCAAGTTTTGCATCAGGCGGCAAGTTGGCCGCATTTGATCAAGGAAACCAGTTCGCGTTCGTAGT
>JBEKNX010000207.1:0-13757 GCA_049522375.1 Acidimicrobiales bacterium
TGGCCCGCCGGGTCGCGGGGGAGCCGCTGGCCTGGGTGACCGGTTCGGTCACTTTCGCCGGGCAGCATGTGCTGGTCCACGCCGGGGTCTACGTGCCCCGCGGGCAGACCGAGCCCTTGGTCTGCAGGGCCCTCGGACTGTTGCCCGTTGACGGCCTGGCCGCCGACCTGTGCACCGGGTCGGGCGCCATCGCCGTCGTGCTCGGGCGAGCGCGGCCCGGCGCCCGGGTGGTGGCGACCGACATCGACCCGCTCGCCTGCCGGTGCGCGGCCGCCAACGGGGTGGAGGTCTACGCCGGCCACCTGGCCGAACCACTGCCCACTGAGCTCCGCGGCCATTTCGACGTCGTGACCGCCGTCGTGCCCTACGTGCCCAGCGAAGAACTCGTGTTCCTGCCCCGCGATGTCCGCGAGCACGAGCCCCTCCACGCCCTCGACGGCGGGCCGTACGGTACCTGTGTGCTCGAGCAGGCCGTCCGGGCTGGCGCCGGACTGCTGCGCCCCGGCGGGTCCCTGCTCCTCGAGGTCGGCGGCGAACAGGACAGCGCGCTCGCCGCCGTGCTGGAGGGGTGCGGCTTCGGCCCCCCGCGCCGCCATGAGGACGAGGAGGGGGACCTGCGCGGCATCGAGGCCGAGTTGGCGCCCGCCGCCCCCAACTAGGGTTGCGGGCATGTCTGGCACACCCGAAGGCATGTCCGGCACACCCGGAGGCATGTCTGGGACATCCGGAGGGGGCCGGTTCCACGTACCCCCGCCGGCGTTCCTTTTCGACCTCGACGGCACCCTGGTGGACTCGGTTTACCAGCACGTCGTCGCCTGGCAGGAGGCGCTCACGGCGTGCGGGATCCCTCTGTCCGTGTGGCGCATCCACCGGCGCATCGGCATGAGCGGCGGGCTGTTCCTCAGCGCCCTCCAGCGCGAGACCGGCCTCACCCTCGACGCCGGCACCCTGGAGCGGCTGTCGACGCTGCACCGGGAGGGCTACCTCAGCCGGGCAGCCAGCGTGGTGCCCCTACCGGGCGCCGTGGAGCTGCTAAGGGCCCTCAGCGACCACGAGGTGCCCTTTGCCATCGCCACCAGCTCGGCCCAGAAGGTCGCCGCCGTGGGCCTGGCCCTGCTCGACCTCCCCGGCTATGTACCGGTCGTGACCAGGGACCTGGTCGAGCGGGCCAAGCCTGACCCTCACCTGTTCCTGGCCGCGGCCGAGCGACTGCACATCGACCCCGCCCGGGCCTTCGTGGTGGGCGACAGCATCTGGGACCTTCTGGCCGCCCAGCGGGCGGGCGCCCTCGGCATCGGCGTCCTGTCCGGTGGCTACGGGCCCGAGGAACTGCAGGCCGCGGGCGCCTACCGCGTCTACCAGGACCCGGCCGACCTGCTGGCCCACCTGGAAGAAGTCGGGGTGCGGCCGGCCAGCTGACGGGGGGCCTATAGTCCCGGCTGTGCCCATAGACCCGGCTGTGCGGTTAGGCCCAGCGGTGCCCTTGGGCCCAGCGGTGACGGCCCAACCTCGCCCTTTTCGCACCGTGATCGAGCCTTTCCGCATCCACGCCGTCGAACCTTTGCGCATGGTGACGCCCGACCACCGCCGCCAGGCCATCGTCGAGGCGGGCTACAACCTCTTTGCCCTGCGGGCCGAGGACGTCCTCATAGACCTGCTCACCGACTCGGGGACGGGGGCGATGAGCCGGGACCAGTGGGCTGCCGTCCAGCACGGCGACGAATCGTACGCCGGGTCGCCGTCCTGGTACCTGTTCAGGGACGCGGTGACCGAGCTGTTCCCCTTCCGCCACATCATCCCTACCCACCAGGGCCGGGCGGCGGAGAAGATCCTTTTCAGCGTGCTGGGCGGGCCCGGCAAGTTCGTGCCCAACAACACCCACTTCGACACCACCCGGGCCAACGTCGAGTCCACCGGGGCCGAAGCCGTCGACCTGGTGATCGCCGAGGGCCGGGACCCCCGCAGCCGCCACCCGTTCAAGGGCAACCTCGACGTCGACGCCCTCGAGGCGCTGGTGCAGCGCGTCGGGGCCGAGAACATCCCCGCGGTGATGGTGACGGTGACCAACAACTCCGGGGGCGGCCAGCCGGTGAGCCTGGCCAACCTGCGCCAGGTGCGGGAGGTCTGCACCCGCCATGGCTTGGCGCTTTTCCTGGACGCCTGCCGGTTCGCCGAGAACGCCTGGTTCATCCGCGAGCGTGAGGAGGGCCAGGGCGGGCGCGACGTGGCCGACATCGTGAGGGACATGGCGGCGCTGGCCGACGGGATGACCATGAGCGCCAAGAAGGACCCCTTGGCCAACATCGGCGGCTGGCTGGCCTGCAACGACGACGACCTGGCCGAGGCGTGCCGCAGTGTGTTGATCCTCACCGAGGGCTTCCCCACTTATGGGGGCCTGGCCGGCCGCGACCTCGAGGCCATAGCCCAGGGCCTCAAGGAGGCGGTCTCCCACGAGTACTTGCGCTACCGCACCCGCTCTACCGCCTACCTGGGCGAGGCCCTGGAGAAGCTCGGCGTCCCCGTGGTCGTCCCCATCGGCGGCCACGCCGTCTACATCGATGCCGGCACCATGCTGGCTCACATCCCCGCCCTGGAGTACCCGGGCCAGTCGCTGGCGGTGGCGCTTTACGAAACAGGCGGCATCCGCAGCTGCGAGATCGGCACCGTGATGTTCGGTCGCCGGCCGGACGGGACCGAACAGGCCGCGTCCATGGAGCTCGTGCGCCTCGCCATCCCCCGACGGACCTACACCCAGAGCCACATCGACTATGTCATCGAGGTGTGCGAAAGGGTGCTGGACGATGCCCCCCGGCTGCGGGGCCTCAAGATCGTCTCCGAGCCCCGTCAGCTCCGGCACTTCACCGCTCGGTTCGAGCCTCTGGGCTAAAAGGACCGGTCCGGCCGTGCCGCTCGGCGGCTTTTTTGGGTGGCGACATGATCGGGGTTCCTAGGGCGCCGTCCGCTGTCCTCAGTGCGCCGTGCTCAGTGGCCGGCCACGGGGTGGGGCTCGTAGGGCGCCTCCAGTTGGTCGATCTCTTCGGGGCTGAGCTTGACCGCCAGGGCCCCTAGTACGTCGGCCAGTTGTTCGGGCCGGGTGACGCCGACGATAGGGGCGCTGATGACAGGCTTGCTCAACAGCCAGGCCAGGGCCACCTGGGCCCGGCTGATGGAACGGGCTTGAGCCACCTTCGCCACCGCCCCGACGATGCCCCGGTCGCTGTCGCGGTACAGGCGCTTTCCGAACTCGTCCGTCTCGCTGCGGGCCGTCGCCGCGTCCCAGTCCCTGGTCAGCCGGCCCCGGGCCAACGGGCTCCAGGGGATGACCCCGACCCCCTGGTCGGCGCACAGGGGGAGCATCTCGCGCTCCTCTTCCCGGTAGACCAGGTTGTAGTGGTCCTGCATCGTGACGAAGCGGGCCCAGCCGTGCCGGTTGGCGGCGTGGAGCATCTTGGAAAACTCCCAGGCGTACATCGACGACGCACCGACATAACGGGCCTTGCCCGACCGGACGACGTCGTTGAGAGCTTCCAGCGTCTCTTCCACCGGGGTGCTGTGGTCAAAGCGATGGATCTGGTACAGGTCGACATAGTCGACGGCCAACCGGCGCAGGCTGTGGTCGATCTCGGAAAGTATGGCCTTGCGGGACAGGCCGGCGCCGTTGGGGCCGGGCCGCATGCGGCCGTTGACCTTGGTCGCCAGCACGATCTCGTCCCGCTGGGCGTGCCGGCCGAGCACCTCGCCCACGATCTCCTCGCTGCTGCCGTCCGAGTAGACGTTGGCGGTGTCGAAGAAATTTATGCCCGCCTCGAGGGCCTGGCGGATAATGGGCGTGGCGGCGTCCTTGCCCAGGCTCCAGGGATGGCCGCCCCGGTCCGGCTCCCCGAAGCTCATGCAGCCGAGGCAGATCCTCGAGACCTCGAGGCCGGTCGAACCCAGCCGGGTGTACTCCAACGTGCGTCCTCCTCGGGTTGTGGTCCTGGTCAGGTCCGGGTTGTGGTCCTGGTCAGGTCCGGGTCGTGGGCCTGTTCAGGTTCAGACGTTAGGGCCCTGGATGAGGGTCAGCGACGACGAGTGGCGCCGCCCGTTGACGGCCAGCCAGTCGACGGTCACCTTCTGGCCCACCTTATGCAGGTTCATCTGGGTCGTGAGCAGGACGGGCGAGGTGATGGAGTGCCCGTCCACGCCGACGATGACATCGCCAGCGGACAGGCCGGCCTTCTGCGCCGGCGCCCCGCTCACCACGGCCAGGATGACGGCTCCGTCGCTGGTGGGGGCGCGATAGGTGGAGGGAGTGGTACCGAAGATCGTCGACGTGGAGCCGAGACCCGTGCAACCGTCCTGGCCCTCGGCGCAGGGCACCGAGGTGACCTCTACCCCCATGATGGCGTGCGGCCCGATCTCGATGATGGCGCTGGGTTTACCCGCATAGATAAGCGAGGCGATGGCCATGGCGTTGTTTATGGGGATGGCAAAACCCACGTTGGAGGCGCCCTGGCCCGAGCTGGTGGTCACCTCCTTCGCCGTGTTCATGCCGATCACCTGGCCGGCCGAGTCGACGAGCGGGCCCCCGGAATTGCCCGGGTTTATAGTCGCCGATGTCTGGAACAGGTTGCTCAGGTTCTCGCTGAGGCCCGTGCTGGGGTTGCTCACGCTGATCGAACGCTTGGTGGCGGAGATGATCCCGCTTGTCACCGTCTCCTGCCCCGGCAGGGCCAGAGCGTTGCCGATGGCCACCACCTGGTCGCCCACCTTGACAGAGCTCGAATCGCCGATCGTCACCGTCTTGAAGCTGGATCCCCCGTGCAACTGGAGCAGGGCGACGTCGTCGGTGGCGTCCGTGCCGAGGACCGTGGCCGTGTACGACGTCCCCGACCCGTCGACCTGGGCCCGCAGGGTGGTGGAGCCGTCGACGACGTGGTTGTTGGTCAGCACCGTGCCCGAAGCGGTGAGGATCATCCCCGTCCCCTCGTCCTCCCCGTCAGGGCCATTGGCGGTGATGTCCACCGTCGCCGGCTCGACCCGGGCGGCGATGGAGGCGACGTTGATGCTCCCGTTGCCCGCCGGGCCCTTGGTGGCGGTCGTCGGCAGGGGAGAAGAACTGGGGGAGCTGGTAGTGGACCGGTTCGTGACCGCCAGGGTGATCCCGGCGCCCGCGCCTCCGGCGAGGATGATGACCGCCACCAGCCCCAGCGCTTGGGGAAGGCGCCGCGACCGGGGCGGAGGCCCTTGGGGCGCACCGTCGGGCGCCGACGTCCAGGGGGCGCCCGCCGCGCCGGGCGGCGGGGGAGGAGCCGGTGGGAACGGGGCCACTACGGCCGGACCGGGCGACAGTGGGGGGAACGAGGGCGCGCGTGAAGGGCCCGACGGCAGGGCCGACGCAGAGGTGGGGGGCGAGGCCGGCGGACAGGCCGTTGGCGCCGGGCCCGCCGCACCCCAGCGGACCGGGGCGGGCCACACCGGTTGGTCGGGGGGTGCCGGGGGCCGTCCCACCTCGCCCCATCCCAATGGCGCGTGTGGTTGGGGCCAGGAGGGTTCCGGCGCAGTGTCTTCTGTCTCGGGCATTGCTGTTGTGCTCCCTAAGCGGTCATGGCCCAGGACGGAGCTCGCGCCCCGGCTCCTTATCCATTAAATCGGACTCACCAAATCCATTAAATCGGACACAGCAACAAAAGCCTGAGCGGTCCTGCGCCGGCCCGGCGTGCGACCCCGCTCCAGCTGCACGTGGAGGGCGGCCCGGCGTGCGACGTGCGACCCCGCTCCAGCTGCACGTGGAGGGCGGCCCGGCGTGCGACCCCGCTCCAGCTGCACGTGGAGGGCGGCCCGGCGTGCGACCCCGCTCCGCTACGTGGAGGGCGGGCCCAGCTGCAGGACGGTGTATTCCGCGAAGGGCGCCGTCGGCGTGGCCGGCTCGTAGGCGTCCTGGCCGTTGGGCCAGCCGCTGGCGTGGCGGGTACTGAACTCGGCCCACGCCACTCCGTACATCAGGGGCAGCACCGGCAGCTGTTGGGACACGATCCGGCCCAGAGCCCGGATGGCCCGGGCGGCCTCGGTGGAGTCGGTGGGGTAGTCCGTGTACTCGTCGAGGTCGGCGGCCGCAGCAGCAGCGGCGACGCGGTCGGTGGCTGGGCCCAGGCGCACGTAGTCGCCGCCGTCGGCCTTGCCTTTTACCAGCAGGCTCGGGTCGAGCCAGTTCTCGTACATGTAGTACGGGCTGGGACCGGTGGCGCTGGCCAGCACAGCGGCGTCGAAATCGCCCTGGCGCAAATCGGTGCCCAATTGCCGGGCCGGGCTCGCCAGGGCCTGGGTGTCAAACCCGGCGGCCCGGAGCTGTGCGGAAATGAGGGTGGCGGCGGCGGACAACGGCGTACCGGCGGCGGCCTCGATGCTGAAGGCCAGGTCCCGTCCGGCCCGGTTGGACCAGTACCCCAGCCCGTCTCGGTGGTAGCCGGCGCCCTGCATGATCTGCTCCACCAGGGCGGGGTCAGCGGTGCCGCGGATATCTCCGGTGGTGGCCGCCGTCAGGTACTGGCTGTCCGTCGGCACCACCAATCCGGTGCTCGTGGTGGCGGGCGGGGCGTAACCGCCCTCGGCCGAAAGCGAGATGGCGTCGCGGTCGATGGCGGCGCTGAGCGCTTTACGCACCGGGAGCTTGTCCAATGGGAACTGGGACAGGTTGAGCTCTAGCGAAATGCAGTCGACGGGCGGTGCCCAGAAATGGTTGTCCGTCTGGTCTTTTCCCACATAGTCGGTCATCACGTCGGGCATGAAATTGCCGGCCCAGTCGATGGCACCCGTCCGCAGGGCTGAAAAAACGGCACTTTTGCTCGAAAAAGCCGGGAAGACGAGCTGGTCGATGGTGGGCTCTCCCGACTGCCAGTAACGGGGGCGGGCCGTAAGGACCACGCGCCCGGGGCCGGCGTCGGTCGGATGGGCCAGGTAGTACGGCCCCGTTCCGTCGGGACGCGTGTCGACATACCGGCGGGGAGCAACGCTGCCTGCATAACCGTTTTTCACTATGGGCACGCGGGCGATGTCGTAGAGGAGGGCATAACCGGGCTGGCTCAGGGTCAGCGTGAAAGTCATGGGGTTGGTGGCCACGGCCGAGACGATGGGCAGGCCATAGCCGAGGCTCGGGTTGGCTTTCAAGAGGTCGAAAGTGTAAGCGACGTCAGTGGCAGAAAACGGGGACCCGTCGTCCCAGGTGACCCCCGGGCGCAGGTTGAAAGTTATGGTCTGGCCACTGGTGCTGAACGACCAGGACTCGGCCAGCCACGGGTAGTACTGGTCGACCTGTAACTCGTTGAACTCGATGAGCGGCTCGTACACGAAGGACGGCACGCCCATTTGGCCGAGGACGCTTGAGGTGTCGAAAGGGTTGAAATTGTCGGTCAGGCGTCCTTCGATGGCCGGTTCGACCGTCATTGATGAGGTGTCGGGGACGGTTGTGGTCGTGGTGGGCCGGGGTGGCGTGCCCGTCGTCGCCGGGGTGGTGGTGGAGTCGCGCGCCGACGCGCTACTAACGGCGGCGCAGCCGGTCAAGCTTAACAAGACGGCCACAAGGGCGGCGAAGGCCGATTTTCGACTTCGTACGGCCCCCACGGTCCTCGGTTTTAGCAGCCCCAGCCCGCCAATTGTTATCAGGGCGGCGCTCTCCTCTCTGCCCAGTGCCCGCTCCGTCGTGACCAGTGCCCGCTCCGTCGTGACCAGTGCCCGCTCCGTCGTGACCAGTGCCCGCCCGTCGTGACCAGTGCCCGCCCGTCGTGACCAGTGCCCGCCCGTCGTGACCGGCGCCCTGATCGCGGCGGCGTCCAACCGCCGGGGTGCGGCCCGGGCCTCAGCCCTCTAATTTGTCCTTTAGACCGGTGGCTGGAGCCAAACCCTGGGCCGGCACAATCCGAGGAGGAGCCTGGTGACATCCGAGCAGAAGTTCCCTCAGGGGTTCTTGTGGGGAGCATCAACGGCGGCCTACCAGATCGAAGGTGCAGTAGGTGAAGGAGGGCGGGGACGGTCCATCTGGGACACCTTCTCTCACGCCCCGGGGCACACTCTCAACGGGGACACGGGCGATATCGCCTGCCGGCACTATTCACGCCTGGACGAGGATCTCGGCCTCATCGGCCGGCTCGGGCTGAGCGCCTACCGATTTTCCGTGGCCTGGCCGCGGGTACAGCCCGATGGCAAAGGCCGGGCCAACCAGGCCGGCCTCGATTTTTACCGGCGCCTGGTCGCCGGTTTGCGCCAGCGCGGCATCATTCCCGTCGCCACCCTTTACCACTGGGACCTGCCCGAGGCGCTGGAGGATGCCGGCGGCTGGCCTGAGCGCGATACCGCCGAGCGTTTCGGTGATTACGCCGCCATTGTGGCCGAGGCGCTGTCCGGCGACGTCGCCATGTGGGTCACGGTCAACGAGCCCTGGTGCGCGGCGTGGCTCGGGTACGGGAACGGTGAGCACGCTCCCGGCCACGCTGATGCCGGGCTCGCCAGGCGCGCCACCCACCATCTGCTCCTGGGCCATGCCCGAGCTACCGCCGCCCTGCGCCAGACGAGCGCGGCGCCCGTCGGCATATCGCTCAACCTGTCCCCGATGGTCCCGGCCAGCGCCCACCCCCTGGACGTCGAGGCGGCCGGCAAGCCTGATGGCAGTCAGAACCGGCTGTACCTGGACCCGTTGCTAAAGGGCCGCTACCCCGAGGACATAGCGGCTTACCTTCCTGCCCACCGGGAACTGCTCGACGCCGTCGGGCCGGGCGATATGGACGCCATCGGCGCCCCGCTCGACTTCCTCGGCGTCAATTACTACATGGCGCACGTCGTCGCCAGCACGGCCCGGCGGCGCGAAGCGGGTGAGGCCGGTTACTGGGTGCCTCCTGTCCCTGCGGACGAGCCGGCCGATGGCGCAGGCGCACCGGGTTATGTCATAGTGCGCCGGCCCGACCGGGAGCTGACGGCCATGGGCTGGGAGGTCGACGCCGGAGGCCTGACCGACCTGCTCGTCCGGTTGCGGGACGACTACGGGCCCATGCCCGTCTACATCACCGAGAACGGGACGGCCGTCCCCGACTACGCCGGGCCCGACGGGGCGGTGCGCGACCCCGGCCGCATCCGTTACCTCGAACAACACCTCCGGGCGGCCAGGGACGCCATCGACCGGGGCGTCGACCTCCGGGGCTACATGCTCTGGAGCCTCATGGACAACTTCGAGTGGTCGTACGGCTACGCCATGCGCTTCGGGCTGGTCTGGGTCGACTACCCCACCGGGCAGCGGTCCCCCAAGGACAGCTACCGCTGGTACCAGCAGGTCATCGCCGCCAACGGGCTGCCGTCCGGGGACTGAGGGCCTCCCGCCGCCTACGTCGGCACCCTCCATTCGCCTCCGTCCGGCCCCGGGTGGCGGGAGCTCACGGGTGGCGTAACATCCTGCCGCCTTTGCCTCTAGGCGTGACAGAGTGGGCTCATGATGCACTCGGGCATGGGCGGCGCCGGCTGGGGGGTCATGCGCTCCATGCGTCAGGACCGCAAGATCACCGAGCACAAGCTGCCCAAGGGGACAATGCGCAGGGTGTTTTCCTTTGCCCGGCCGTACCGGGTGATGCTGGCGGTGTTCCTGGTGCTCATCGTCATCGACGCCTTGGTCGGGGCGGCCAACCCCCTGCTGACCAGAGCCATCATCAACGAGCTGACCGGCCACCGCCCATCCACCAGCGTGGTCCTGTGGCTGGCTTTCGCCATCGGTTTCCTGGCCGTCTTCGACGCCATGCTCGGGCTGTGGGAGCGCTGGATCTCCTCCCGAGTGGGGGAGAGCCTCATATTCGACATGCGGAACCGGGTGTTCAACCATATCCAGCGCATGCCCATCGCCTTTTTTACCCGCACCCAGACGGGGGCGTTGATCTCCAGGCTAAACAACGACGTGTTGGGCGCCCAGCAGGCCTTCACGGACACCTTCAATTCGGTCATCGGCAACGCCATCAGCGTAGGCGTGACCCTGGTGGCCATGTTTATCTTGAGCTGGAAAATAACCGTCCTGGCCCTTCTCATGCTGCCGGTGTTCATTTTCCCGGCCCGGTGGGTGGGCCGGCGCCTGGCCGCCATCACCCGCGAGGCCTACTCGCTCAACGCCGAAATGAACGCCATGATGAGCGAGCGCTTCAACGTCGCCGGCGCTCTCCTGGTCAAGATTTTCGGCAAGCCCCATTACGAGGCTGACGTGTTCCGGGAGCGCACCGGGCGGGTGCGCGATATCGGTGTCACCACCGCCATGTACGGTCGGATTTTTTTTACCGGCCTCATTCTGACTGCTTCGCTGGCGACGGCGCTGGTTTACGGTTTCGGTGGGTTCCTGGTCGTCCACAAAGAACTGTCGTTGGGCACGTTGGTAGCGATGACCCTCTACCTGACCCGGCTCTACGGGCCCTTGACGTCACTTTCCAACGTGCAGGTCGACGTGATGACGGCGCTGGTGTCCTTCGACCGGGTCTTCGAGGTGCTCGACCTCCCGCCCATGATCGACGAGAAGCCGGACGCCGTTGCCCTGGAGCGCGGCCCGGCTGAGGTCAGCTTCGAGCACGTCGATTTTCGCTACCCCCGGCCCGAGGAGGTGTCGCTGGCCTCGCTCGAGTCGGTGGCGGTGATGGAGCGGACAGGCGGCCAGCAGATCCTGTTCGATGTTTCGTTTGTGGCCGAGCCTGGCCAGCTCGTCGCCCTGGTGGGCCCGTCGGGGGCGGGCAAGACGACCATAAGCCACCTGGCCGCCCGCCTTTACGATGTCACCTCGGGCACGGTGCGCATAAACGGCCTGGACGTGCGTGACGTCACCCTAAGCTCGTTGCAGGCGGTGGTGGGCGTGGTCACCCAGGATGCCCATCTTTTCCATGACACCATAAGGGCAAATCTGCTCTATGCCCGCCACGAGGCCTCTGAAGCCGACCTCATCGAAGCCCTGCGGGATGCCCAGATCCTGGACATGGTGGCCTCGTTGCCGGATGGTCTCGACACCCTGGTGGGGGACAGGGGTTACCGGCTTTCGGGGGGCGAGAAGCAGCGCGTCGCCATCGCCCGCCTGTTGCTCAAGGCCCCCGACATCGTCGTGCTGGACGAGGCCACCGCCCACCTCGACTCGGAGTCCGAGGTGGCGGTGCAGAGAGCGCTGAAGAAGGTACTGGCCGGCCGCACCTCGATCGTCATCGCCCACCGGCTGTCCACGGTGCGCGACGCCGACCAGATCCTCGTCGTCGACGCCGGCCGCATCGTCGAGCGAGGCCGCCACACCGAGCTGCTAATGGCCGGAGGGCTGTACGCCGAGCTCTACAACACCCAGTTCGCCGAGCAGGACAACGATGATGACGATGAGGCCGCGCTCGGTGACGACGTCGGCCCCGCCTCGGGTAACGGCGCCGCCAGCGAGCTCAGCGACGCCGAGGAGGCGAGCACCGGCCTCGTCGGGCTCGATTAGGCCTGCTGGGGGACCGGGGCCCGGGCGCCGACGGCCTCGGAGGCCATGAAGGCGACGCCAGCGATGCCGGACTCGTTCTGGAACCTGGCCGGGACTATCGGGGTGTCGAGCACCAGCAGGGGTAGGAACTTGTCCGAGCGGCGGCTCACGCCTCCCCCCACCACGAACAGGCTAGGGCGCAACAGGAACTCCAGAGCGGAGAAGTACCGCTGCAGGCGTTTGGCCCATTTCTCCCAGCTCAGGGCTTCCCGCTCACGAGCCGCACCCGCCGCCTTAGGCTCATAATCCCCGCCGTCCAGCTCAATGTGGCCCAGCTCACTGTTCGGTATGAGCACGCCGTTGAAAAAGAGGGCCGTGCCGATGCCGGTCCCGAGCGTGACCATCATCACTAGGCCGGGGACGTCCTTGGCCGCCCCCCATTTGACCTCAGCCACTCCGGCGGCGTCGGCGTCGTTGACGGCGATCACCGGGAGGCCCGTGGCCGCGCCCATGACGGCCTCGATGTTGGTGCCGATCCAGCTCGGGTCGACATTGGCAGCCGTGCGGGCCACCCCGTTCTGGACCACCGCCGGGAAGGTGCAACCGAGCGGGCCCTGCCAGCCGAAGTGCCCGACAACCTCGGCGACGGCGGTGGCCACGGCCTCGGGGACCGAAGGCTGGGGGGTCAGGACCTTGTAGCGCTCAGTGGCCAAAAGACCGGTCTCGACGTCCACGACTGCGCCTTTTATGCCTGAGCCGCCTATGTCTATTCCGAAGCCGAGTTTGGGCACGCAGCGAGCTTAACGGCCGTGCCGGCCGCGCTCAGGACATGGCCGCGGGGTGCTCCGGACATAGGGTAGAGCGGCCCGGGCGGGACGGGCCGGGCACGACATGGCGGTGAGGGCACGGCGGCGAGGGGATCGCGGTGAGGGCACGGCGGCGAGGGCACGGCGGGCGGCGGCTATGGAGGGCGCCGACGGTACCCTGGCCCCTATGACCGAGACCCAGCGTGCCAGCGCCCCCAACCGGACAGAAGAGCAGTGGCGGGCGCAGCTTGCCCCGGACCAGTACCGGGTCCTACGTCAAGCGGCGACCGAGCCGCCGTGGTCGGGCCGCTATGTCAACCACCATGACGACGGGACCTACCGCTGCGCGGGCTGTGGAGCGGTCCTCTTCAATTCGTTGACGAAGTTCGAATCCGGGTCGGGCTGGCCGAGCTTCTATGAACCGGCGACAGCCGAGGCGGTCGAAGTGCGCACGGATAAAAGCCACGGCATGGTCCGCACCGAGGTCGTCTGCCGGGCATGCGGGGGCCATCTCGGTCACGTCTTCGACGACGGGCCTCAGCCCACGGGCCAGCGCTACTGCATCAACTCGCTCTCCCTGGATTTCGCCAAGGAGTGAGCCGTCAGTCTCCGGTGCGAAAAATCTGACGGTCCGGGGCTATGCGCAGCATGACCCGCTCACTGGCGATGTTTTCTCCGGGGTAGAGCCGGCCGTTGTACTTCTGGCTCAGGTAGTCGATGTGCTGGCGGGCTTCGGGACCGGTGACCTTTTCGACCACCCGGCCCCGGACTTCGGCATAGCGGTAGGCGCTTTGGGCGTCGATCACCGTCACCGTCACCCGGGGATCGTTGACCACGTTGAGGAACTTCCGCCGGTGCACCTCGGTGTTGATTAGGACATGCTCGTCATCGGCGTCGACCCACATGACGTGTGTCATGGGCCTCCCGTCGGGGAACAGGGTAGTGAAGGCGGCAAAGTTCTTGCCCTGAGCGAGGGATTTCACATTTTCATCGAGCATGAGACGAGGCTATAGGGCCGGCGCCCTTAGTCGCCCCGCCGGGGCCGTGCCGCTGCCAGAGGAACGAGCCTGGGGCTGTCTCGTCAACCGCGCTGGCTGACTAGCTTGCGTCGGCCGCCGACACCCGCGCGCCGTGCCTGGATAGCAGCCAGCTCCAGGTCAGCGTCAAGGTCGTCCGTCCTCGGCTTCGCCTGCGGGCGCTCCACCTTGACCCTGACACGCCGGCTGCTAAGTGCGCTTCTAAGCAGGCTGAGGGCTCAGCCTGCCGTTCAACTAACCGCCAGCACTCACTTTGGGGTGGTGCGTGAGTCGGACATTTGCCGTTTGGTCGCCGATAACCCTAGCCCGTCGCTGACCAAGAGGTCCGTACCCGCGGCGCAGGCTCGAAAAGCCCGGGCCCCCGGGCCGGGCCCCGGGAGCTCGGGAGCTCGGTGGACCGGTGGGCAAGGTGGCGCACCAGGGCCCTGGGCCCTCTCACCGCCATCTCGTCAGGGTAATCGGGCCGGCTCGTCAGGGTAATCG